>CANIZU010000137.1 GCA_947472115.1 Flavobacteriales bacterium
AGCAGAAGTATTGCCGCTTGCGAAGGAGCACTATTGATTGTAGACGCTTCTCAAGGAATTGAAGCACAAACAATTAGTAACTTATTCATGGCCTTGGAACACGATTTGGAAATCATTCCTGTTCTGAATAAAATTGATTTGCCTGGCGCCATGCCGGAGGAAGTAAAAGACGAAATTGTTGATTTGATTGGATGCGACCGCGACAGTATTCTTGTGGCCAGCGGAAAAACAGGTCAAGGCGTTCACGATATTTTAAGAGCCATCGTGGCCCGAGTTCCTGCACCGAAGGGGGACATTAACGCACCTTTGAAAGCGTTGATTTTTGATTCGGTTTTTAACTCCTTCCGCGGAATCATTGCCTATTACAGGATCATCGACGGCAGATTAAAGAAAGGTCAACACGTCCGCTTTATGAACGGTGGCAGTGAGTATTTTGCCGATGAAATTGGCATTTTGAAAATGGAATTAAGTCCGCGTAGCGAAGTTAGCGCTGGCGATGTGGGTTATATTATTTCGGGTATCAAAGATGCCAAAGAAGTGAAGGTGGGTGATACACTTACCGACAAAGCACATCCCGCAGCTATTGCCATCGATGGGTTTGAAGATGTGAAGCCTATGGTTTTTGCAGGCATATACCCTATCGATACCGAAGATTTTGAAGAATTGCGCGAGGCGATGGGCAAATTGCAACTCAACGATGCAAGTATCGTTTTTGAGCCAGAGAGTTCTGCCGCTTTGGGATTTGGATTTCGTTGTGGATTCTTAGGGATGCTCCACTTGGAAATTATCCAAGAGCGTTTGGAAAGAGAATTCAACATGACGGTTATTACCACTGTTCCCAACGTGAGTTATGTTGCATATACCACCAAGGGTGAAGAAGTTTTGGTAAATAATCCAACCGATCTGCCACCACCTGAGAAAATTGATTATGTGGAAGAGCCTTATATTCGGGCCAGTGTAATTACAAAATCCGACTATGTAGGCCCAATCATGACATTATGCTTGGATAAGCGAGGACTATTAACCAACCAAATTTATCTCACCAGTGATCGCGTAGAAATGAATTTCGAAATGCCTTTGGCCGAAATCGTTTTTGACTTCTACGATAGACTAAAGTCGATTTCTAAAGGATACGCCAGCTTTGACTACTCACCTTTGGGATACAAAGAGAGCAAGTTGGTAAAGATGGATATTATGTTAAACGGCAAGGGGGTTGATGCGTTGAGTGCGATTATTCACCGCGACAATGCTCAGGATTTAGGTCGTAAAATTTGCAAGAAACTTAGAGATTTGATTCCACGTCAGCAGTTCGAAATCGCCATTCAGGCGGCGGTTGGCGCTAAGATCATCTCCCGCGAAACATTGTCTGCAATGCGCAAGGATGTAACGGCAAAGTGTTATGGTGGTGATATTTCTCGTAAGCGAAAACTACTAGAAAAACAAAAAGCTGGTAAAAAACGCATGAAGTCAGTGGGCAATGTCGATATTCCCCAAAGCGCCTTTATGGCCGTGTTGAAGTTAAACGAGTGATTTAACTTTGGGAACGTATGGAGTCCCTGGGGTATAATGAAGAGGCCATCGCTGCGATGGAATTGGGTTTTTGTGGCGGCATAGGACCTGTTTTAGGAAGGATATTAATTGAACATTTTGGCTCGGCGAGGGCGGTATTTGGAGCAGCGCCTGCGGCGCTGCTCCAAATACCAGGCGTATCCCAAAAAGCCCATTACAACATCATTCATAGCGCAAAATCCAATTTCAATGAGGCCCGAGAGTATGTCAAACAGCACATTGCATTGGGAATTTCCGTTGTCAGCATTTCCCAAGAAAACTACCCTTACCGCCTGAAAGAACTGGCCGACGCGCCACTGTGTTTATATTACAAAGGAGAAATTGAATGGGATGCACCAAGAATTTTGGGCGTCATTGGCACACGAAAACCCACACCCCATGGCAGCCACGAAGCCAAGAAATTGGTGGAGGAAATTCGTGCATTTGACCCAATTATTGTCAGCGGGATGGCCTATGGCGTAGATGCAATTGCCCACCGTACGGCATTAGAAACGGGACAGAAAACATGGGCAGTGCTTGCACATGGCCTTGAAAAAATATACCCCCCAACCCACAAGACATTTGCTCAGCAAATGCTAGCCAGCCGCGGGGGCCTGATCTCCGAATTCCCTGTCGGCACAAAAATGCACCCCGACTATTTCCCCAAAAGAAATCGAATTGTTGCCGGTCTATGCGATGCGATCCTTGTCACCGAAAGCGGAATCAAAGGTGGATCCATGATTACAGCAAGCATCGCACATGGATATAATCGCGACGTATTTGCTGTCCCAGGAAGACCATCAGACCTTGCCTCCATTGGATGCAATTTTCTGATCCAAAAAAATATGGCCCAAATCACCACAAACGCCACGGATATTGGAGAAGCTATGAATTGGGAAAACAAAAACCCCAGCTCAAACGGAAATAACAATCATCAATTAAACCTCTTCCAACAGTTAAACCCAATAGAAAAACAAGTCATGGAATGGCTGATGGAAGGAATTAACCACCCCAACAAAATGCTCGAAAAACAACAATGGACAGCGGGCAAAATCTCAATGGCACTGCTCGACCTAGAACTCAAGGGGTTGATTTCTGCAACCGGGGGCAATAACTACCGTCCTAATTAGCCAGGAATTTAAATCCTAGCAATCTTAATCGTTAGTGAAATTCGTTGACTTAACGCTTTTTGCCTTTCGGTGCGGAATTTGCGCGCTGCTGACTCGCCTTCATCGCCTCTTCCATCCGTTGCTGGAATTTGGATTTGGTAGCGGGTTTCTTGCGATTCTCGGCAATTTGCGCATGCAATTTGGTATCGTCAACCGTTCTGCGAATCACCCATTGCTGACCAAATGTGATCATGTTACTCACAAAATAATACCACGTTAATCCCGCAGCATAATCGTTTAACACTCCCAAGAAAATCACTGGCATGAAATATCCGATATACTTCATCTGGCCTGTTACACCCGACAACTGATTGTTAAAGTGGGTATAAATCAAGGTAGAAACGGTCATCAAAATAGTAAAGAAACTCACGTGATCACCATAAAAAGGAATGGTGAATCCCAAATGCGGACCATCATACTGACTCAAATCTGTAGCCCACATAAATGCTTTCTGTCTGAGCTCAAACGCATTTGGAAAGAACTGGAACATCGCAAATAATATTGGCATCTGCAACAAAACAGGAACGCAACCACTCATCGGACTTACGCCCGCCTTGCGATACAACGCCATATTTTCCTGTTGCATTTTCTGCATATCGCTACCGTGCTTTTCCTTAATAACGTCAATTTCTGGCTTAAGGATACGCATTTTAGCTGTACTGATATACGACTTGTAAACCAATGGCAACAAGGCTGTTTTGATGATAACCGTAAGGAGCAAAATGATAATACCCATACTACCTATCACACCATCCAAAGCATGAAAAACAGGGATTACAGCATAACGATTCACCCAACCAAAGATCCCCCATCCCAAAGGAATGATACTCTCTAGACCCGCATTTGGCATACCCACTTGCGCATCTTTCATCGTATAAAACTGATTTGGGCCAAAATAGTAGCTAAATCCGTATGATTTCAGGGGCTGACGTTCGAAATCGACGTATACTTCAGCGTTTAAATCTTTGATACGGTTCGCATCTTTCGTTTCTTTCCAAGCAATTTTTGCATCGCTAGAGAATCCAGAGTCAGCAACCATCATCACAGAAAAATATTGCTGTTTAAAGCCAAACCAATCCAAATTATTCTTTAACTCCTCACTCGCTGGGCTTGCCAAATCTAACTTATCAGCATCCTCACCATGCAATCGGTAAACCACAGTCGTATTCTGCTTCTCCCACTTCATGTCCTTCTCTTGCTTCTGCAATTGAGCTCTCCAAGTGATTTTGATACCCGAATTGCGCGACTTTACGATTTCATCGATGCCCTTAAGCTTCAATTCATGCTTCACAGTAAAACCATCCGCAGCCAATGAATAAATCTGGTCGATGTATCTAGCCGAATCACCCAAACGCATTGTCACTTGGTTCTCTGTTTGAGAAACAACATTCCAGTAAAAATCGGCGCTATTTAAAGGACCATTGGCAGTGTAAAGCTCAAAAGCCCATTGATTGTCGTTTATCTGATTCGACAACAATTCCAATACACTTGAATCCGAACGACGATGATTATTGAGTACTACGCGACCAATATTCCCACCTTTGGTGCGAATATCGATGCTCAATTCCTTACTTTTCAATTGAACTAAACCAGGTTTGCCTTGCAATTGCGATGCAAATCCTCCGATTGTGCTTAACAAAGCAGAATCTTTCGTAGGTGTAACACTTTCAGAAATTGCGCTGCTACTTGATTTAGCAGGCATTGGAGAAGTCACCTTCGCGGCTTCAACCTTTGCAATGCTATCGCGCTGCCTCTGAAATATGGCCTGTTGCTCCGCTGAGGGTGCCGTGTACCAATAGTATCCTATCAAAATTAGGAAAATGAGTGAAAAACCGGTAATTGTATTGCGATCCATGAATAAAGTGTGCGAAGTTACAAAAAAAGTAGACGGGCATTCTATGAAAAAATTGAACTTCTAATAAATAATGATGAATACCCCTTGGAATAGGGAATTTGAATTACTATCTTTGCGCACCGAATATTCACGATGGCCAACGTAGGAAAAATCTCACAAATTATTGGTCCAGTGGTTGATGTTAGCTTCAACGAACCCGGATCTACGCTCCCTAAAATTTACAACTCATTATCCGTTACCAAAGACAACGGTCAATCCTTAGTGCTTGAAGTACAACAGCACTTAGGCGAAAACATGGTACGTACCATTGCGATGGACGGAACTGATGGACTTCGCCGCGGAATTGACGCGATTGACACTGGCGATGCGATTCGCATGCCCGTGGGTGAAGCCATTCGTGGCCGATTGCTCAACGTGGTAGGTGATGCTATCGACGGGATGACGCCTCTTTCCAAAGAAAATGGAAGAGCAATTCACCAACCAGCTCCAACTTTCGACAATTTGAGCACCAGTGCAGAGCCTCTGTACACAGGTATCAAAGTAATCGATTTGCTTGAGCCCTACGCTAAAGGAGGTAAAATCGGCTTGTTCGGTGGTGCCGGTGTAGGAAAAACGGTTTTGATCATGGAATTGATCAACAATATCGCGAAAGCATACTCAGGTATGTCGGTTTTCGCCGGTGTTGGTGAAAGAACCCGTGAAGGAAACGATCTATTGCGCGAGATGATTGAATCTGGCGTTATTAAATACGG
>CANIZU010000138.1 GCA_947472115.1 Flavobacteriales bacterium
AGCCGCTTCAAATGCCTTGATATTTCTTCCCTCTCTACCAATAATTCTACCCTTCGCATCGTCGCTTTCCAAAGGAAAACTTGTAACCGTATTGTCGATCGCAGTTTCAGCAGCCGTCCTTTGAATGGTTTGCAAAACGATACGCTTTGCCTCGCGTGTCGCACTCAATTTAGCCTCCTCAACGATGATCTTCGCCAACGTCAAACCTTCCGTGTGCGACTGTACCTTGATGTTCTCCAACATTTGGGTTTTGGCATCCGTGGCAGATAAACCAGCCACTTTTTCCAATTGCAACAACTGCTGCTCCCTTAACTGCTGAACATCACGTTCCTTCAATTTGTAGGCTTCAATTTGGGCATCCAAACGCTCACGCGATTTGGTCATTTCCTCCTCTTTTGCCTTGTTTGCGCGAATCTTATCGTCCAAAGATTGCTCTTTCTGTTTGATGCGATTTTCGCTGTTACCCAACTCGTTGCTTCTGCGGTTGGTTTCTTGCTCGTAATCAGAACGAAGTTGCATGTACTTCTCCTTCGCCTCTAAAATACGATCTTTTTTAAGGTTCTCGCCCTGTAATTTGGCTTCTTCAATGATGCTTTGTTTGTCTTTTTCAAGCTGTGTTTTGCGCATCGCTACAAACACAACATATCCAAGGGCCAATCCCACAATGAGAGCGGCGAGGATAAATACGATGTTTTCCATTTTGTGTTATTCCTTTCGTTTATGTTCCCGAAAAGCACACAGTTACCAATGACAACAACAATTACGCGTATAAAACCTTCTCTATCGCCAACAACTCTTGTTCTACAAGCTCATCAACTCCGCGATGGTTTTTACTATGTCGTACCACTTCACCCGCCAAATCCAATGCCGCCCACGAAAGACGATCTATGGGTTCTTGCGCATTAAAATTCTTAAATGCGTTAACGCGTTGGTTTAGTACCTGGGCCGACAGTCGCACATCCTCCTCATCTTTTACCGCAACACGCAACCGCAATGCGCGATTATCGATGTTGACGTTGATGAGAATGCTATCCGTAGGCTCCATTTAATTGTTATTATTCGTTCAGTAAATCTATGCACTTATCGATATCTCTTACCAATTCATTGATCTTGATTTTTAAATCGTGAACATCCGCATTGGCACTAGACATTTCTTTTGCAAGTTTAATCATTTTATTCTCTTCTTTTAACTCATAGAGCGCATTTTTTTGCAATTCTATCGTTTTTTGAAGTTCCACAAGTTGCTGGGTTAAATTATCATTATTTCCTCGCAATTGCTTGTTTTCCAATGATATCGCCTCTACCGATTCCCTGATTTTTACCAGACGTTGATGGAGTAGATTCGACATATTACAAAGATACGAGAATTTTATTTCCTATTTTCCGCCCCAATCCCACAATCAGTGTCAACAAAACAATCTTCGTTAGAACTGCTTCTGTTTTCGGTTAAACCACGATAAAAACAACATCGACAATACCAGAATTGCCAGAATTTTCCCATCCCCCAATCGGTTGTAAATGGTTATATATTGGTTTAAATAGATGGTCTGCGACAACGCCAATTGCGTTCCCACTTGGGTGATTCTCCCGGCGCTTAACCCGTCATTCGCATGCGGATCCAACGCCACCTCTGCCGATCTTTCATCCCGACCTTGATACCAACCCGAGTGCAACGTAGTTCTTCCCAACGGATCAATAAAGCCCGAAATTCCTGTATTTGCACTTCTAACCACCCACTTTCTCTGTTCGATGGCCCTTAAACTGGCATACGAAAAATGCTGCTTGTGTCCAGGCGTATTGTTCCACCATGCATCATTGGTGATTACCGCCAACCAAGACGCTCCGTCTTTTACATATTCACTCACATAATCGCCGTAAATGCTTTCATAACAAATGATTGGAGCAACCTTTGAATTACTCACGCCCAACGCCTTAGCCGTCGCATTTTTACCCAACGTACCCGATGCCGAATTCTCATCCAACGAAATTGCCAATCGCTCCAAAAAGGGCAAAACCGTCACAAATGGCAACTGCTCCGTGCCCGGTACCAATTTGGATTTATGGTAAAATTGAATATCGCCATTGATGTTGGTCCCATTGTCTATCCGTTGACGCTCACCTCCTTGAACGGAAGGATTATTGCCACTAAACAAGGATCCGTCAACAGGGCGAATCCACAACGCCGAATTATGCAACGTATACCAATATTCTGGATTGCTACTCTGTCTGGCCGCCATATCGGGTTTTCCCTTTCCCATCCATGAATACCAATGAATCATGTTGGAGCCAATTAGCATCGACGGTCGTCCGGCAGTACGATGTTGGTTTTGAAAAGAGTCCCTCGCAGGATCAATATTCGCTGAACCATTTTTCTGCCAATGATGCATCAAAAATGAGACTTGCTGGTCTTGAGCGGGCGAGCCGACATCAATATTCCCAACCAAAGAAGTTTCCGGCCACAAAATACAATCCGCTGGGCCAGCACTGTCCGACGTCTTCGCCATATCCCTCACCATTTGCATCGGATCTAAAACAAACTTCTCGTCGTAAGGATCATAATTGGGCTGAATCGCCACCACCCTATACGGCTGCTTTAACTTGCTCTTTTTTTGATAAACAAAATCGGATGCGAGCTTTCCCATCAGAATACTCAACAACCCAAAAAGTAAAACTATGGCCACTGGCAAACGGAATCGCATCATCAAACTCCTTTTCAAATTCAATGGATCCTTATTCAGCGATTGGTACACTAAAACATTCACCGATAAAATCAAGGCCGTACCTCCCAAAGTTCCGGTGATTTCGTACCACTGTACATACCAAGGCATGCTACTGAATGCGTTGCCTAATGTCAACCATGGCCACGACAAATCCCATCGATGATGGCCGTATTCATAAAGTAACCAAAGTGCAATAAATAGCCATTTAGCATCCCATTTGAACCACTTTTTTCTCTGTAACCATCTGCTTAGTCCAAATGGGAGATACATCAACAAAGAATTCAAAATCAACATGGCAATTGCCCCAACATCTGAAGCAAACCAAACCCACCACGTAGTTGAAATATTCCATAGCATCAAAGCCAAAAACAAGACGCCGAAATTCTTCCCTTTGCTTTTGCTCCGACCCCATTCGGCCAAATAAAAAAACGGGACAAATGCAATAAAAACCAACGGCGTAAACGGCATCGGCTCCCAAGCCAACCAAAAGAGCAACGCCGGTAAAAACAAACAAACTATCAATTTTAGTCGATTGCTTTTCGCCTCAGCCATTATCTCATTTTGCGCTTTATCCATATCAAATTAATGCGTTATTAATCGTCGTTCAAAGCCAAAAGATCATCGCCCTCTTTGGCATTAACACCTTCCAAAACTACCACAAACTCACCCTTGGGCGGATGCGTTTTGAAATGATTTAACACTTCTTTAATGGTCCCATTAACCGTTTGCTCAAATTTCTTGCTAATCTCCCTCGAAACACTAATTCTACGATGCTCGGCGCAAGCTTCCTCGAGCTGGGTGAGCGTCTTTAAAATTTTATGCGGACTCTCATAAAAACACGTGGTATCAGGATTAGCCGCCAATGCAAGAATGCGCGTTTGTCGTCCTTTTTTCTGTGGCAAAAACCCCTCAAATCGAAACTGATGCAACGCGAAACCACTTTTTACCAAGGCCGGTACAAAAGCCGTTGCACCGGGCAAAACCTCTATTGAAATCCCTTCTTTCTGACATGCCCTGGCCAATAGAAATCCAGGATCCGAAATACCCGGAGTGCCCGCATCGCTGATTTGGGCAATTTGAGCTCCCGCCTTCAATTCAGTAATTACATGCTGCAATTTCCCGTGTTCATTGTGCTGGTGAAAACTCTCCAAACGGGTGTTGATTTCGTAGTGATTTAACAGCACCCTCGAAGTCCGCGTATCTTCCGCCAAAACCTTATCTACAGATTTCAGTATCTCCACCGCACGATATGTCATATCGCCAAGATTGCCAATGGGCGTAGGTACTAAATATAATTTGCCTTCCATCTTCTACCAACAAAGATACATAACCGCCACAAGCAACATCAATATACCCGTAACAGCATTCACAACATCATTGGTTACCCAACGATATCCTTTTCCCAATGCCCTGGTCCCACCTTCCGAAGAATCTACCTGATTCCCCATTTCGTCCAAGTATTTCGCTTGAAATAAAACACCCAACACACTATCGAGGACCGATCCCATAAAGCCAAATACTACAACAATCCAAAACAGAGAGGCTGAACTGCCCAGCGATGAAAATTCGCTCCAAAAAACAAATATTGCAATCGACACTGCGCCTAAAAATGCCCCCACAAAACCAGCACCTGTCACACCGCCAGACACCCCTTTTAACATCCGCTTTCCCGTGATTATGTTTCGGGGACTTCCACCCCATACCCGACCAAAATCGCTGCTCAAAGTATCGGCGCAACTCACGGCCAAGGAAATGATTGCCAACAAATGACAAGTTTCGCTAAATCGCAAAACCTCTGTATGGATGCCCAAAATAGATTTCAACCAACCCGAGTCATTCAAAAAAGCCAACATCGCCAACAGCATAAAAATGCCACCATTTGCCAGCACCTGCCAGTGATCTCTCGCCTTTCCTTGCTTTGCATCGCCGCCGTCTTTCGCTTCATCAAATCCATCAACTTTAGCAGCATGGATATTTATGTCATCACCTTGCAACACGGAATTCCTCTCCGATTCATCCTTTCTAGAGCGCAGCTTTCCCGCCAAAGATCCCAATACCAAAAATGTAATCAAGGGAAAAATCGACCATTTGGCTAAAAACAAGACAACAAAAGCCAAAAATCCGGCCACAATAGCTCCGGATATAGTTAACCAATGCCATCTAACCAAACCCACTTCAATGATTATGGGAAGTAATAATTGCATTAAAATCTCAATAATTATTTCCATGCATCAAATAAACACTATTTCCTTTGTTTCGTTGTTACTTTGAGCATGCTTTCCGTGCTTTGGAGATTTTCCCGACCCCATACCCTTATCGGTTCAACGATCAGTATCCTTTCCTTGCTCATTATGGTGATTTATTGTACACCGGCCCCAATAAATAAAGTATCTCCCAATGATATTACTCGCAGTGATTTCTCCAGCGATTCAGCAACAATAGAAACGAATAATATCTCCGAATCGGCTTACACACTGGTTCCGAGTCTAAACGCGTTAAAGCCAAAAATGCCCGCCTATAAATCCGCAATCGTTGGATTCATTCCGGTGCTCACCAACAAAATCAACACCTTCG
>CANIZU010000139.1 GCA_947472115.1 Flavobacteriales bacterium
CAAAAATACCTTCTGTTTGGCGTATTTTTGTACTATTCCATGTTAATCAACAATACTTCCGACTTAGTTCAAAATATCAAGGACAGAAAATACCATTCTGTTGTCATTACTACACACCATAAACCCGATGGCGATGCGATGGGTTCTACGCTGGGTCTTTGTGCGTTTTTAAGAGAATTCATTGATGATGTTGTGGTTTGTACGCCCACGGATTATGCGGAGAATTTATTTTGGTTGCCGGGTAACTCGGAGGTGATTGATTTTGAGGTGAATCCTACGTTGGTGGCAGAAAAAGTTGCTGCTGCGGAATTGGTTTTTTGCTTGGATTTCAATCGTTTGTCGAGGATTAACCAATTGGGTGATTTAGTACGTGAATCTAAGGCATCTAAAGTAATGATAGACCATCACTTGGAACCTGAAAGTTTTTCAGAATTTACCTATTGGAATCACGAAGCCTCTAGTACTTGTGAGTTGGTTTATTTGTGGATTAAGGAGGCTTTTGGTCAAGGTTTCGTTAGCAAAGAAATCGCGACGTGTTTGTATACTGGTTTGATGACGGATACGGGCAATTTTCAGCACAACAATACCAAGCCATTTACGTTGAGATTGGCTGCTGACTTAATGGAATGTGGCGCCGATCATTTGGAAATACACGCCAATATTTATGATGTATTTACATTGGATCGTACCAAATTATGGGGATACTGTCTTTATAAGAAGTTAGAAATCATTCCCGAATGCAGAACGGCTTTGATTTATTTGGATAGAGATGAACTGCGTCAGTTTCATGTTCAAACGGGCGATACAGAGGGCTTGGTAAATTTTGGATTGGGGCTGAAAGATATCGTATTGAGTGTATTGATTATCGATAGAACGGAAAGGGTTAAAATGAGTTTCCGTAGTAAGGGTACTTTCCCGGCCAATGAGTTTGCGGGGAAATATTTTGAGGGGGGCGGACATCGGAATGCTGCGGGCGGACAAAGTACGGAGACGTTGGAGGAAACGGTTGCTAAGTTCAAGGCTTCCATTCAGTTGTATAAAAAAGAATTACAGGCGATTTAACGCATCATTGAAAAATATCGAAATGAAAAAACAGTTTTGGATTGGGTTGATTTTGTTGCCATTGCTTATGGCGGTAGGTTGTAATGGGGGGTTTAAGACCAGCGATAAAGGTTTGGTTTATAAGTTTTTAGAAGGCGATGCGCTGAAAAAGCCCTATGGCCCGCATCACTTTATGTTGTTAAATCACATGTTGATTGGACCCAAGGGAGATACATTAGAAAACAGCTTTTTATCGGATACCTTGGAAGAATTGCCCTTTCCTTTGGTGGCCAAGAATGAACTTTTGGAAGCTTTGATGATGATGGGTTCTGGCACAAAAATGGAAGTCAAAATCAGCACCGACAGTTTGAAACAGAAAATCGGGGGATCGCCTTTGATTGGTTTGCTAGAATCGGGTCAAGAAGCCCGTTTTATTATTCAAGTGGATCGCGTTTTGTCGGCCGAGGATTATGATGCCTACCGAAATGAAAAATTCTTGAATCGAATTATGGCGGAGAACAAAATGATCGATGATTACGCATCAAAAAATGTGTTGAAAGGCCTTGCCGAGGGCGGTTGGTTATTGGATTCTACCAAAATGATTAAATATCGCATCAAACAGAAAGATGGGAGTTACGATACAGAGCATCGCAGATTAGAAAATGCACCCTATTTGAAAGGCGCGAAAGCGGCTACTTTTCATTGTGAGGTATATAATATCGATGGAACTCTGCTTGTGAATTCATCCATGGAAGGTAGGTTGTATCGCGCGGAAAAGTTAGATACGGATCCTTTCGAAACTGCCTTGGCCATTTACGATGTGAGGTGCTTAAATATTTTGCCATTCTATTTAGGTGAAGGCGAAGAAGGCGAGTTTTTGGTGACTTCGTCCAATGGTTATGGAAATCGCGGAAGAATTGGTGTGCCAGCGTATGCCCCTCTTAGGGTTGTTATTAAATCAGTTAATGCGGAGTAACACAAATTTTTCTGTCAAACAGCGCATCGAACATAGTAATTTTGAATCTTTATGAGCAAAAAGAATATTATCATCACCGGCGGAGCAGGTTTTATTGGTAGCCATGTCGTTAGACGGTTCGTCCAAAATCATCCTGATTTGCATATCATCAACCTGGACGTACTAACCTATGCTGGGAATTTGGAGAATTTGAAGGATATCGAAAATGCATCGAACTATGAGTTTGTTCGCATGGATATTACTGATAAAGAGGCGGTTGAGGCTTTATTTACTTCGCGCAGCATTCATGGCGTAATCCATTTGGCGGCGGAGAGTCACGTGGATCGCAGTATCACAAACCCCATTGATTTTGTCATGACAAATGTGGTGGGTACGGTTGTTTTGTTAAATGCTTACAAGGCGCATGGCGATACTGAAACGGGTAGATTCTATCATGTGAGCACCGACGAAGTATATGGAACTTTAGGAGATGACGGCAAATTCACTGAGGAAACGCCTTACGATCCAAACTCCCCTTACAGCGCATCAAAAGCGAGCTCAGACCATTTTGTTAGGGCCTACCATGAGACATTTAAAATGCCAATGGTAATTAGTAATTGTTCTAATAATTATGGCAGTCATCAATTTCCGGAAAAGCTGATTCCTTTGATGATTCATAATATTACGAACAATAAACCATTGCCTGTTTATGGTAAGGGCGAAAACATTCGCGATTGGTTGTGGGTTGAGGATCATGCGCGTGCCATTGAGACCATTTACTTCAATGGTAAAAATGGGGAGACGTATAATATCGGAGGGAATAACGAATGGAAGAACATCGACTTGGTTCACAAATTGTGTGAAATCATGGACCGTAAATTGGGACGTGAAGCGGGTGAATCGGCCAAGTTGATTACCTATGTAACTGATCGCAAGGGCCACGATTTCCGTTATGCGATTGATGCAAGTAAGTTGGAAAATGAATTGGGTTGGTCGCCGAGTGTGGCGTTTGACCAAGGCTTTGATAAGACAATAGATTGGTATTTAGAAAATAATGAGTGGTTGGATCGCGTTACATCTGGAGCCTATGCTGATTATTATTCATCCATGTATTCAGCTCGTTAACAGGAGAGAAATTGCCATATTAGAAATATAATAACATTAACATTGAATACAATGCAGATATATAACACCCTAAGTAGAAAGCTCGAAACATTTGAATCGATTTCACCGAAACATGTGGGAATATATGTTTGTGGACCTACGGTTTATGGACCGCCGCATTTGGGTCATGTTAGGGGTCCGATTGTGTTTGATGTGCTGCGCAAATATCTGATTTTGCAAGGCTACAAAGTTCGTTTTGTCAGGAATATCACTGATGTGGGTCATTTGGTTGGCGATGCGGATGAGGGCGAAGACAAACTTGCCAAGCAGGCGAAGGTGGAGCAATTGGAGCCGATGGAAGTCGCCCAAGCTTATACCGATGCCTACAATTCGGTGATGGATCGCATGAATGTTATGAAGCCGAGTATCGAGCCACGAGCTACGGGTCATATCATCGAACAGATTGAAATGATTCAAACTATCATCGAAAAAGGATTGGCTTATGAGGCAAATGGGTCGGTTTATTTTGATGTGATGGCTTACAATTCGCATCAGCATTATGGTGTGTTGAGCGGTCGGGTTTTGGAAGATTTACAGGCGGGGGCTGGCAATCAAAGTCGTTCTTTGGAAGGCCAAGACGAAAAACGCAATCCCAATGATTTTGCTTTGTGGAAGCGGGCATCGGCGGAACATATCATGCAGTGGAGCAGTCCTTGGGGCAAGGGGTTTCCGGGTTGGCATATAGAATGTAGTGCAATGAGCGCCCGGTATTTGGGAGAACAATTTGATATTCACGGTGGGGGTATGGATTTGCTGTTTCCACATCACGAGTGTGAAATTGCTCAAAGCACGGCGGCGCACAATCACAGCCCTGCCAAATATTGGATCCACCACAACATGATTACAATCAATGGTCAGAAAATGGCCAAGAGTTTGGGCAATGGTATTATGGTGGAGCAACTTTTTTCAGGGGATAATCCATTGTTAGCCCAGGCGTATAGCCCTATGACGTTGCGCTTCTTTGTGTTGCAAGCCCATTACCGCGGGACTTTGGATTTCAGTAACGATGCTTTGCTCGCGGCCCAAAAGGGTTGGAGTAGAATGCAAACGGCGTTTAAGTTGGTCGATAGCCTGCAAACTGTGAAGGCAGATGCGAGTTGTAACGTAGAGGATATTGATTTAGGGATACAAGAAAGTCTGAACGACGACCTAAATACGCCACAGGTAATTGCTCATTTGTTTGAATTGGCTCGCAGAATCAATGTGGTTAACGATGGCAAGGATAGTATCACCGAGGCAACCAAACTGACAATCAAATCGATCATTCATGATTATTGTGAAGGTGTTTTGGGCATGAAGGCCGAAGACGGCGCCGATAATTCTGGACTAGAGGATGCAATGTCGATCCTATTGGAACTGAGGGGTAAGGCAAAAACAGATAAAAACTGGGCCTTGAGTGATCAGATTCGGGATGCGTTGAAAGACAAAGGATTTGAAATCAAAGACGGAAAAGAGGGAACGACTTGGAATAAAATTTAATTCAAGTGATTTTATAATAACTAATTATGCCGGGTCACTTCACCTTTTACTGCAATAAAATCGAAAACAGTGTCGCGTTTTTCGACGAGGTAGAGGCCAAGCACGCCATTCAGGTACTCAGATATTCGGTGGGCGATGAAATTCACTTCACCAATGGCCAGGGCATGCACATGCTGGGAGTAATTGAAACTGCAAATAAAAATGGATTTCAAGCCAGAATCACAGAATCGATAGCGGTGGAGAGACCGGCGGAACTTCACCTATTGATGGCCATCTTAAAGGCGGGAGATAGAATGGAATGGGCCTGTGAGAAAATTACCGAGCTGGGTGCAACGGGTCTTACACTGTTTCAGAGCGATCATGGCGAGCGGGGCAAGGTCAATATTGAGCGAATGAAGAAAGTAGCTTTATCGGCGATGAAGCAAAGTCACGGTGCTTGGATGCCGAAAATTGAAGTCCGTACTTTTAAAGAAACGGTGGAATTATTCGACAATTTGGATTCTAAATATATTGCCTACTGCGGGGATAGCGAAAAGTCTGATATGACCTCATTGCTTTTGCCAAGTGCCATAATGATTGGTCCAGAGGGCGATTTTTCTGTCAAAGAGATGGAGATGGCTCA
>CANIZU010000140.1 GCA_947472115.1 Flavobacteriales bacterium
AGTAACTTATTTTGGGATTCAAGGGCAAATTCTCCTATGGATTTGAGTTTGCGTCCAGTATTTGATCACATAGAAATGGGAATGGAATCAGACGAGATGTTGGAAACCAAATTGGCTGCCACAGATTTCTATCCTGAACTATTTAAAGCCGCTTTCGGCTCTACGGAGGTAACTCGTAAGAAAGTATCATTCGCAATTACACAATTCCTCAGTTCAATGATTACCAAAAATTCACGATTTGATGTGGCTGTGGGACGTGAATTGGCTTCACGCGGTGGAACTCAAAATGGTGGATTTAATGAATTGTTTAATACACAATTTGGTTTTGATATTGCTGCTGCAAAATTTGATAATTATAACGCCCTTGAGCAAATGGGTAAGGATTTATTCTTCAGCGAGCGCGCTCGTTGTAGTCGTTGTCATACAGGGGAGAACCTTTCTGCACCAGAAGATCCAGGAAGTGGATACTCTGCACCTACCATCGCTGGAACAGCAAACATTGGTTTGGACAGAACTTATGCGGATAATGGAAAGAGCAATGGTAAATTTAGAATTCCAAGTTTACGAAATGTAGAAATCACAGGACCTTATATGCACGACGGTCGTTTTGCGAATTTGGATCAAGTGATAGACCATTATAGTCGTGGTATTCAACCCCACCCTCACTTGGATAAGAATTTAATGGTTACGGGTGGTTCTGCACCGGTGAGATTGAATTTTAACCAAGAGGAAAAGGATGCTTTGGTTGCTTTCTTGCGCACACTAACGGACGTAACCTTTATTACTGACAAGAAGTTCAGTGATCCTTTTGCCAATTAATTTGGCATTAATTACATTGGTTTTTAACGGGGTGCTGAAATGACAGAAATTTCTAGCAACGCGATCACAATTATTATTCCTTCGGGGGCAGGAGCACCCGGGTTTGCTGGGATCCTCCGATGCTTGCAATCCGAGCCCAATTGGCGAATCATTGCAGGCGACTGTCAGCCAAATCCTTACGGCAAGGCTTTAGCGGATGCGTTTTTTTTAATGCCTCCATCTAGCGATGAGGGAAATTATATTGAAGCACTTCTATCAATTTGTTCCTTAGAATCAGTGGATGTCGTTTTGCCGATAACAACTCGGGAATTGGATGTTTTGGCCAAACATGCAGCCTTAATCGAAACGGCTGGGATGAAGTTGATTTTATCTACTTTGATTGCGCTCAACACTGCGAACAACAAAGGATTATTGGCTGCATTTGCAAAGAAATTAATGTTGCCCGTGCCCGCATTTGAGGTAGTTAAGGATAGGCTTTCCTTTGCGGCGGCGGTTAAAAGTCTTTCGCCAAATGGAGAAAAGCTTTGCTTTAAACCGGTAACAGGGAATGGGAGTAGGGGTTTTGGAATCATTGTAAAAGACCACAGTGAATCGGAGAGTGATTTGGAGAATAAGGCGGGTATTATGCCATTAACTCTTGAGGAGTGGCTCTTTAGAATTCCAGAGAAATTTGAAACGGAGTGGCTCATTTCTGCTTTTTTGCCCGGAAAAGAATATTCTGTTGATATGCTTTGTGATCATGGCAAGACATTGTTCTGTGTACCGCGAAGTAGGGATAAAATGCTTGGTGGTATTAGTGTTGCGGGGGTATTAGACAGAAATTTTGGGCTTATCGCATTTTGTATACAGCTGTCCCAAGCATTGGAATTGCACGGACCCATTGGCATGCAATGGAAGGAAGACAGTGAGGGTGTCCCACATCTATTGGAAATCAATCCAAGACTTCAAGGAACCACGTCGGTATTGGCTTTGGCCGGTTTGAATATTCCAGTACAAGCGGTAAAAATGGCAATAGGCGAGCAGCTTTCTCAGCAGTCGGCCGACATTGAATGGGGCAAGAGATTTGTTCGATTTTGGGACGAGAGAATCACAGAGTAAAATTCCTTTTGTCTAGTTTTAGGAATCTCAGTATCTTCGCAACATCATGAATACTAAAAAGCGTAACACCACAGGCTATTGGGCACTTTGCATCGTTAGCGGATTGGCACTTACTTACTTCACGATTTTCCAGCCTGAAGCATTCTGGTTGGGATTGCCTACATTCTTCGGTGGCATGGCCATGGCGATGGATTGGGTTTAACCTTATTTCATTAATTTTCTTTCATTTAGGGAGTATTATACTTCCACAATTGATTAATTTGCAACAATGGCAAATCAAAACTGGTTCGATTTCGAAAAAGATATTGTTGAGTTGATGGATCAACTCGAGAAAGCCAAGGAAACCCATGAAAAGGGTAAGTTGGACATGACAGATATGGTTTCTACACTTGAGTCCAAGGTAGAAGAAGCAAAACAAGCGATTTATAAAAACTTGTCGGGTTGGCAAAAAGTACAAATCAGCCGCCATCCAGACAGACCGTATACCTTAGATTACATCGAGAACATTGCGACGGATTTTATTGAATTGCACGGCGATAGACATATAAAGGACGACAAAGCGATTGTGGGTGGATTTGCCAATATCGATGGTAAGCCATTTATGATCATCGGTCAGCAAAAGGGCAGAAATACCAAACAACGTCAGCTCCGCAATTTTGGGATGCCCAATCCCGAGGGATATCGCAAAGCTTTGCGTTTGATGAAGATGGCGGAGAAATTCAATGTACCTGTATTGACATTAATCGACACACCGGGTGCGTCGCCAGGATTGGAAGCAGAGGAACGCGGCCAAGGTGAGGCAATTGCTCGTAACCTTTTGGAGATGAGCGTATTAAAAGTCCCTGTTATTTGCATCGTAATTGGCGAAGGTGCCAGCGGTGGTGCTTTGGGTATTGGAGTTGGAGACAGAGTTTTGATGATGGAGTATACTTGGTATAGTGTAATCAGTCCGGAAAGTTGTTCTAGTATTCTATGGCGTACATGGGAGATGAAGGAACGTGCTGCGGAGGCATTGAAATTATCAGCAACTGATATGCTTACAAATGGGTTGGTTGATGGTATCGTCCCTGAGCCATTGGGTGGAGCACATCATCAGCCTGAAGTCGCTTTTGCGAATGTCAAAGCGGCCATATTGGACAACTTAGCTCAGTTGGAACACATGGATCCTGAGGAGAGAATTCAGCAACGAATTGCGAAGTTTTCTCAGATGGGTGTGGTTGTTAATGGTTGATTTTCCTCTAAGGGGAAACGATTTATAAACTAAGAAATCGCCATGAGCAATCGAATCACATCCCTTTTTAATATTCAATATCCCATCATTCAGGGTGGAATGATTTGGTGTAGCGGTTGGGAATTGGCGAGTGCCGTTTCCAATGCTGGGGGTTTGGGGTTGATTGGTAGTGGCAGCATGTATCCTGAGGTGTTGCGAGTGCACATTCAAAAATGTAAGGCGGCCACATCGAAGCCATTTGGTGTAAATGTGCCTTTGTTATATCCGGACATCGACAAGCATTTAGAGATTATAGTGGAGGAAGGGGTAAAAATCGTTTTTACCAGTGCGGGGAATCCAGCAAAATATACAAGTTGGTTAAAGGAGCGAGGCATTACGGTGGCACACGTGATTGCGAATACCAAGTTTGCCAAAAAGTGTGAGGAGGCCGGTGTTGATGCTATCGTGGCGGAGGGTTTTGAAGCAGGAGGACACAATGGCCGTGAAGAAACAACAACCATGTGTTTGATTCCGATGATTGTGGACTGCGTCAATGTCCCGGTAATTGCGGCGGGTGGCATTGGATGTGGCAGAACGATGGCAGCCGCATTTTGTTTGGGTGCTGAAGGTGTTCAAGTTGGAAGTCGTTTCGCCGCTTCTGAAGAAAGCAGTGCTCATATATCGTTTAAAGAACAAATCATTGAAGCCAAGGAGGGGTCCACCCAGCTCACATTAAAGGAGATAACACCCGTTCGATTGCTGAAAAATGCTTTTTTTGAAAAGGTTGAAGGCGTTTACGAGCAAGGCGGAAGTGTTGAGGAATTGAAGGATCTCTTAGGTCGCGGACGTGCAAAAAAGGGTATGTTTGAAGGTGATCTGGAAGAAGGAGAATTGGAAATTGGTCAAATCAGCGCGCGATTAGATCACATCGAAAAAGCAGGTGATATCGTAAATGCGATGATGCTAGAATTTGGTCAAGTCACAAAAGGATTTTAAGGAGTATAGTTTTAAAAAAGACGGAATGGATCAGGATAATTTGCAGCCTTGGAAAGTAATTTATTGTGCCAGTAGGCAGGAAAAAAAGGTTGCTGTATACTTTGAGCAGCGTCAAATCGAATATTACTTACCCTTGGTAAAGACCTTGAAACAGTGGAGTGACCGCAAAAAATGGGTAGATATGCCGTTGTTTAATGCCTACATTTTTGTCCGACCTACAGATGTTCAACGCGATTTGGTTATACAAGTTCCAGGTGTGGTGAAGTATATCAGATACAATTCTAATGACGCCTTGGTAAAGCACGATGATGTGGTATTGCTCCAGCGCCTCATCGAGAAAGGTTATCAAATCCAACAACACGATTTAACGGCAAAACTGGAGCCCGGCGATTTGGCTTTGGTATTGGATGGTCCATTCAAAGGTCAGGAAGTGGAAGTGCATCATACAGAAGACGAAGCTTTTGTAATTGTGTCGGTGGAAGGATTATCGAGCAGTTATAAGGTGAATTTACCGCGAGAAGTATTAAAATTGAATAAAAAACGCAAGCAGCGCGACAAATCACTATGGTAGGAAATACAATTTTATTGCTTTCACCTCACACGGACGATGCAGAATTGGGCTGTGGTGCTACCATCAGCAAGTTGATTCGCGAGGGAAAAACCGTTTATTATGCGGCCTTTAGTGCTTGCGAACAAAGTGTCTTGGAGAGTTTCCCAAAAGATATTTTAATACATGAAGTCAAAGAGGCTACTGCAGCGCTCGGCATCAAACCGGAAAATTTGTTTTTGTTTCGATACGAGGTACGCACTTTCAATTATCGACGTCAGGAAATATTGGACGATTTGATCAAATTGAGGGAGACGTTGAAGCCGGATACGATTTATATGCCGTGTTTGCACGACATTCACCAAGATCACAAAACGATGGCCGAAGAGGCTTTGAGAGCATTCAAATTTGGCAATGTGTTGAGTTATGAATTGCCTTGGAATAATCTAAATTTCAACACAGCGGCATTTGAAGTTGTGAGTGAAGAAGATGCGCAGTGTAAAGTGAATGCGTTGTCTAAGTATAAAAGTCAGGCACACAGACCTTATGCCAACGAAGAGTTTTTGAG
>CANIZU010000141.1 GCA_947472115.1 Flavobacteriales bacterium
TGATGCATTTTTCCCTTTCCCAGATTGCGTGGAAATTGCAGATAAATCAGGCATCAAGGCGGTAGTTCAACCCGGCGGAAGCGTAAAAGACCAACTATCCGTTGACTATTGCAATCAAAACAACATTGCTATGGTAATTACAGGCGTAAGACATTTCAAACACTAGGCAACTTAACTCAGGCAGATAACACCTAAGACAATCTATCCATTGATTGGATTTTCACCTCCCCATGTACAATTTACTCAAATCACTATTTTTTCTGCTATCGCCTGAAGTGGCACATGAATTCGCGTTAAAAAGTTTGAGTATTTTGCTACGCTTACCCATAATTGGAAGTTGGATCAGAAAAAGTTTCCAACCCATTAACGCCCGGCCCATTGTAGTGAAAGGCGTCACCTTCCCAAACACGATAGGACTAGCGGCTGGATTTGATAAAAATGCCAAATGGTTACATCTTCTCAAAGACTTGGGATTTGGTCACGTAGAAATCGGAACTGTCACCCCACTGCCTCAACCTGGTAACCCCGCTCCCCGCCTATTTCGCTTGCCGCAAGACAATGCGCTGATCAATAGAATGGGCTTTAACAACGATGGCATAGACGCAGTAGTGGAGCGCCTAAAAAAACGACCCGCAGGATTGGTAGTTGGCGGAAATATCGGCAAAAACAAAATCACACCCAACGAAGAAGCAGTCAACGACTATACCATTGCTTTTGATGCGATTTACGACCACGTTGACTATCTCGTTGTCAACATCTCCTCGCCCAATACCCCGGGTCTCAGGGACTTACAGGAAGATACTTTCATTACCGGCCTTTTCGAAAAACTTCAATCCATCCGCACAACCAAACGCATTTGGAAACCGATTTTCCTAAAAATTGCCCCTGATTTTAAAAAACCCCAAATCCATTCTCTCATCGAAACGATCAAAAAGGCAAACGTGGATGGGGTGATCGCAACCAATACCACTATTGATCGATCCAACTTACGGACATCAAACAAGACCATCGAGAATATGGGTGCCGGAGGACTTAGCGGAAAACCCCTTTTCGAAGCAAGCAATACCGTTCTTGGATTTCTTGCGATGGAGCTAGGCGATATTCCCCTGATTGGTGTGGGTGGCGTATTCACGAAGGAAGATTACGAGCAAAAAATCTCCATGGGTGCTAGTTTGGTTCAAGTCTATACAGGCTTTATCTACGTGGGCCCTAGAATCGTCAGAAAAATCCTATCTTAGCGATTCCACTTGCATTGCAGGTTGATATCTAAGCAAATGCGACCACCAAAGAAATCATCGAGAAAAGCCCCGACCCTCATAATTACTGTCGGCATTTTAATTACTTCGGGTTTCTTCTTGATTTCCGCTCAGCGAAATAAGGTCCAACAAAACAACCTTCAATCAAGCAACGTTCAATCAAACAACGTTCAATCAAGCAGCGTTCAATCAAATAACCCATCGACACAATCATCTTGGGCGATGCCAGCCATCCTACCCACAGAAACCGTCACCCAGCACAGCGCCTACAGCCTAGTTTACAACCACAAACACATGCAAGCCAAATGGGTAGCCTACAACTTAACCTATGGGAACACGGTTGGCGGCGCGGAACGCAGTAGCAAATTCTCAATCGACCCATCCATTTCTCCCCGAACCGCCGTCACTTCCGATTATACAAAAACAGGCTACGATCGCGGCCATCTGGCACCCGCCGGCGATATGAAATTCTCCGAACAAGCCATGTCAGAATCATTTTACATGAGCAACGTTTCACCCCAACTACCTGGCTTTAATCGTGGTATTTGGAAAAAACTCGAAGAGCAGTTTAGATCTTGGGCACCTAGCTCCCACCCCGTTTTTGTTGTAACCGGCCCCGTATTAACCGATCCTATCGGTTCTCCGTATATTGGACAAACCTGCCGTATTTCTGTCCCCCAGAGATTTTACAAAATCATGCTCGATACTGCGAGCCCCATGCGAGCCATCGCGTTTGTGCTGCCCAACAATTCATCAACGCAACCCCTGAGTTCTTTTGCCATGAGCATCGACGAGGCCGAAAGAATTACCGGAATTGACTTCTTCCCAAAACTCAACGATCTGCAAGAAGCCAAAATCGAGAAAACACTGCTCTTACAACAGTGGCGGTTTAATTAACCAATTATTTCATCAACTTGAACTTCTGAATCTCTCCGGTGGCAATATCCCGGGCAACCAATAAATAAAATCCTGTTGCTATCGCGGAAAAGTCCTGTTCCGATAGATTCTCGCCTTCGTATATCAAATCTCCCAACGCATTGCTCAAACGATAATGTCTGGGGACATTGGGCAACACCGACAATCCCTTTTCAAATGGATTGGGCTGCACCTGCCAACGACCCTCGGGCAAAATAGGTTCTTTTACCCCCGCACCGGTCAAGTCGCAGAATCGATTGATGCCAACCAACTTCGACATCTCATCGCACAAATAAGCGTAATGCTGCTTATCAGTAGCGCTCAACGTCCCCGGCAATAAATCCTTCGCCTCTTGAGGATCCAAGGTAAGGTTATAGAACTTCTGCGTTCCGTTATCAAAATCCAACAATTTGTAATCCGAATCCCGCATCGCCTTGCCATCGCCCGTAGCTGGCGTATTTTTGAAAACCTCCGTAAATGTCCAATCCCTGACCTTATTGCTCTGATTCTTGACAATGGGCAACAAACTCTTTGAATCCACCGGCTTGGAAGCAGAAATCTGCGACGACCAATTACTGACCTTCATCAATTCCAAAATCGTGGCAAACAAATCCTGTGTATTCACGATGGCCGTTGTTGAGCGATTGGGTGCCACCACCGTAGGTCCGGAGATAATCATAGGCACCGAAACGCCGTCGTTGTAAACGCTCCCTTTGGCCGACCCGCTTTGCGCCACTGCCGGATCATCGCCATTGTCGCCAATGAAAATGATATCTGTATTGTCCCACAAATTGTACTTCTGCAATGTATCAAACAACCGACCCAACTCATGATCCATGGCTTCTACCATTGCCTTGAAATACAATACTTTGTTGGCAGTAATATCCGCTGCAGTTCCCGTTAGCGAGGTGTAGCTATGCAAACCCGCCGGAGGCAAATGGTAAGGCGTATGCGGGGCATTGAAGGCCAACCACAGAAAAAATGGCTTGTCTTTTTGCGTTTTTATCCATGCTGCGGCTTCATTCACTTGTTCTGTGGTTGCATAATTGGTACTCGTGGCTCCCACGCCGTTGATGATATGCATGTAACTCGAATAATTGGGAAGCGTCCCCACAAAATTCCCAGCGAACAAATCATAACCCATGGCATTGGGAAATTTCCAATTTGTTTTGGGGCTAGCCGCCTGTAAATGCCATTTTCCAATGTTCGCGGTGCCGATATTCGCATTGCTGCGTTTCAGCAACCTGGGTATTGTTAACTCACCTGTGTCCAACTCCGCTTCTCCCAAACCGCCGATGGCATCTCCTACGCCAGTCCTGAAACTGTAACGTCCGGTAATAATTCCTGACCTGGTGGGGGAACACAACGGGTTCGACCAAAGATTTTCGAAATGTACGCCTCTCGCCAAAAGTCTGCGAACATTGGGCATTTTCACCGTATCCAAATGATAGGCGCTAAAGCCGCAAAAATCACTACCCAAATCATCGGCAATCACCAAAATCACGTTACGCGCCGATTGTGCTTGGGTTTGTTGGACGCTCACAATCTGACAAATTGCGATGACAGCCCAGAGTCCTAATTTCTTGTACATTTCTTTAAACTCTTTTTGACGACGTTTACTGGAATTACCTCGGAATACAGGAGAACTCAAAACATGTACAACTAAGACGACAAATTTCGCGCATCGTTTAAATCTGTCGAATATGAATAAAACAGCCAATGCTAGAGGTATGAGCGACTTTTACTTTTTTGTGCTTTAACACAGCCCTCACAGCGTCTTCCACGTACTTGTGTTTCACCGCCGATGGATCCGCACCGTTATCGTCGATGCTGCCAGAATAAACAATTTTCCAACCCTTTTCCGAGCGCGCAAGTACAAATGCATGCGGTGTTTTTTGCGCCCCAAAATCTTGAACCACCGTTTGCTCTGCATCAAACAAATACGGAAAAACAAACCCTTGCTGCTGGGCTACTTTCTGCATCTCCACAAACCCATCCTCATCAAACAACACAGTATCGGTGCTACTGATTGCCAACAACGGAATCCCTTTGGCCGCATATTTTCGATGCAATTCGTTCATTCGCTCGGGGTATAACTTGGCAAATGGACAGTGATTACAGGTAAAAACGACAATCATTCCTTTGGCTTCAGGATAGGTTGACATACCCACGAATTCGCCCGAAACACACTTTAACAGAAACGGCTGAACGATGGCGTCCTGCTTAATGGTTGATGAATCCGCGACAGAATTGGCCTGAGACAAACCCAGCACCCAAAAATTTAAGGCAATAACAACACCAATTATACGCCGATACCCCATGTGACTTCGTTTACCCAATACCCTTTCCCATCGATCCACCAAAGTTGAAACGACAAAACATACTTTAACTTTTTATATTTCACCGTGTAATCATATTTGGTGATCCCGTCACCCGCCACACTCAGCGTAACCTTTGGCCGCGGAACCACTTCCGCCATTTTAAAACTCACCTTACTTCGCTTCATCATGAGTTGCGTTTTCAACAGCGATTTCTTAAAATGAAACTGATAGGTGAGCCAATTCCCTTCAACCACCTTGAGGAATGTAGTGGTATCGTGTGTTCGCCATTGGTCGATAAAAATCTGCTTGGGCAAATACCCATTCCCCATCGAGGGTCGTTTCATGAGCAACCAAGCAATCAAAGTATCCAACGCCTGCTCTTTTGTATCAAATGCAAAAAACACCGCATTGGAATCTCGCTTGGCACGAAAAAAATCCCCCACCGCATTGGAAACTTCCGCCCCCATTTTTTTCAAAATCGAGGTATCTTGGTTGATGCGATGCGATGCGTCAGCACTGTCCGTTTGGGCATAATTCGGAAGAATCGTCACAATTGTGATGAGAATTAGCATTCCGAGACGACCTTTGAAAAACGATTTCATCGTATAGTAACAAAGTTAAGGAAGCCCAAGCAAAAATGACCCAATCGCCGCCATCAAACCACAATTCATTGCAAAACGAGCCCAACGCACTCATTCACGCCAGCA
>CANIZU010000142.1 GCA_947472115.1 Flavobacteriales bacterium
GAAAGACGATGGCACGGGCAATTACCAACAATTGCAGTCGAAAATCGCAGTGGCTACAGGCGGAGTTTTTGGCAAAGGACCCGGCAACAGCACACAACGAAACTACCTTCCCCACCCCTATTCTGATTTTATTTTCGCGATCATCATTGAAGAATATGGTCTAGTTGGCGGACTAATAGTAGCTGGTTGCTTTTTGATATTGGTGTTCCGATGTCTTAAAATTGTCGTCGAAAGCCCGCGCGCCTTCGGCGCGCTCGTCGCCATGGGATTAGGACTCTCCATGAGCCTTCAAGCCTTCGTCAATATGGGCGTTGCCGTAGGTATGCTCCCCGTAACCGGCCTCACCATTCCCCTCGTAAGTATGGGTGGTACCAGCCTATTCATGAATAGCATCGGCTTTGGAATTATCCTCGGGATTTCCAAATACGTACAAGAAGAAAAACAACAACAAGAAGAAACCCTCACCGCAGGGGTATAAATCAAAATTGGCATGTCGAACTCAACTAAAAATACTACCCCAGTCCAAAACTCGCCCAAATTTATTTTGAGTGGTGGAGGAACAGGCGGACATATTTTTCCCGCGGTTGCCATCGCCAATGCACTGAAAATCAAATTCCCCGGAGCTCAATTCCTCTTCGTGGGTGCCATCGGCAAAATGGAAATGGAGAAAGTCCCCAAAGAAGGCTTCGAAATCATTGGACTGCCAATCGAAGGACTCAAACGCTCCGCATCTCCAAGAAATATAATCGTATTACTTAAAACCATCCAGAGCTTCTGGAAAGCACGGAAAATCTTGCGCACCTTCCAACCCTCTGCCGTCATCGGCACCGGCGGATACGCAAGCCTTCCAGTCTGTTTCATGGCCTCAAGAATGGGAATTACCACAATCCTTCAGGAGCAAAATGGATTCGCCGGATTAACCAACCGCCTCGTGGCAAGTCGTGCCGCACTCATTTGCACCGGATTCCCAAGCATGGAAAAGTTCTTCCCCGCTGGCAATTGGGAGTTTACGGGAAATCCCGTACGACAGAACATCATCGACCTTGGCAAGAAATTGGATTCCGAAACAGCTGCATGTCGACAAAAATTTGGACTGCAACCCCACCTTCCAGTGCTATTTATCACCGGCGGAAGCCTTGGCGCCAGAACCATCAACCAAACCATTTTCAACAACCTCATCCAACTGGCCGAAGCCAATATTCAGATCGTCTGGCAAATGGGACTGCCTTTCGCTAAATCCCATGCCGAGAAAATCCATCAAATCATAGAAAGCAATCCCGCGCTATTCCTAAGTCCCAACGCTCCGAGGATTTTTCATGCGCCTTTCATTTACGATATGGACGATGCGTATCAGGCGGCAGACCTGGTCGTTTCCCGCGCAGGAGCCATCAGCATCTCCGAAATCGCAGTGGTGGGAAAACCTTCAATTTTGGTGCCCTCGCCGAATGTCACCGACGATCATCAAACGAAGAATGCGCAGGTGCTGAGCGAGTTGAATGCAGCCATGCTGATCACCGACAAAGACGCGCCGCAAACCCTAGTAAACGCTTGCATCGAACTGATAAAAGATACGAAAAAAATGTCGGAAATGCAAGAAAAACTGGAACAAATCGCCAAGCCAAAGGCCACCGAAACCATAGCAAATCGCATCGCAAGTTTAATTGAAAATGCTAATTAAATGACCCAGGAAAAACACATACGCGATTACAATCAAGCCTATTTCTTGGGCATTGGCGGCATCGGGATGAGCGCCATTGCAAGGTATTTTTTGCAGATCGGGTTGCCAGTGATGGGGTACGACAAAACGCCGACGCCCTTAACGAACGCCTTGCAAGCGGAAGGAGCTGTCATCGATTATAATGATCAAATCAACGCGTTGCCTTTGGTGGTGCAAAACGACATAGAGAATACGCTTTTCGTGCTTACCCCAGCCATTCCGAAAGATCACCCTCAATGGAATTGGCTGATCGAAAAAAATGCCATCATCCTCAAACGCAGCGAAGTCCTAGGTCAAATCGCCCTTGGTGGATACTGCATCGCTGTCGCCGGAACACATGGCAAAACAACCACCTCCACGCTGATTGCCCACCTGCTTCATGAATGCAACATCAACTTTACGGCATTCCTTGGTGGGATTAGCGCAAATTACAATACCAATTACCTGCGCAAAACCGACGGAGTAAATTATCAGCCCGGCGCAAACAACGAGCAACGTAACGCCTCAACTAACCAATCCGGCGGAAATAGTGAAGCCAAAGAAATCATTGTCCTCGAGGCCGATGAATTCGACCGCAGCTTTCACCGTCTCAACCCAGATTTGGCGGTCATCACGGCCATCGATCCGGATCATTTAGACATTTACGGCACCCCCGAAGCGTTTGAACAAGCCTTTGTTGATTTCACCCACCTCATTCAGCCCAATGGCGGTTTGATGATCCAAGAGAAATTAAAAATCGCAATTGCGAAAAACGTAAAAACCCAAACTTACGGTTTGGACAAATCAGCGAATTACCAAGCCCAAAACGTACATATCGATCAAGGGGATTTTTGCTTTACCCTCGTCAATGATCAAAGGGAAATTGCTCCTTTTCGATGCGGACTTCCTGGCCATCACAACGTACAAAACGCTGTCGCTGCGCTCGGAATCTGTCAAGGATTTCTGGACCTCCCCATCGAATCTCTTCAAAAAGGCATCGCCAGTTACAAAGGGGCAAAACGCCGATTTGAATACGTTCACAAAACGGAAAACTACGTCGTTATCGACGATTATGCACACCACCCCGAAGAGCTAAACGCCATCATTGGTTCGGTGAGGACCTTGTATCCAGGCCAATTGATTACGGGAATTTTTCAGCCCCACTTATTTTCCCGCACCCAGGATTTTGCGGAAGGATTTGCTGATAGCCTATCCACTCTTGACTCTGTGTGGCTGATGGACATTTATCCGGCCCGAGAAAAACCGATTCCAGGAGTCAACAGCGAGTGGCTATTAAATATGATTTCCAATCCCCAAAAAACGCTGGTCAACCCGCAAACTGTTTTGGAAAAAATCCAAACGGAAAAACCGCAAATCTTGCTCATTTTGGGAGCAGGCGACATAGATCGAATTGTTCAACCCATTGCCAACTTATACCTCAAGATAGATGCCCTCACTCAATAAACGTCAATGGATGGTCGCCGCCCTTGTGGTCCTGCTCGTCGCAGTGGCCATTTTCTGGACGTCCATCACCAATACCGCCAAAAACCGCCTCGTCCAATCCATGGAAATCACAATTCTTCCGGAGGGAAAGGCAATTTTCTTGAATAAAACCATCATCGCCGATTCAGTGCAAGCCATCATCGGAAACCCCATCGGCAAAAATGCATCGGCTGTAAACATCCGAAAACTCGAAGGCCGTCTCAATAAAATACCTGCAGTAAAAAAAGCAGAAGTCTATTTGGGCCTCGATGGCATATTAAAACTTAAAGTTGAGGAACGCACCCCCATCCTGTTTGTCCAAAATAATAAAGGCAACCAATTCTACCTCGATACCAACGGCGTTGTGATCCCCAATACCCCGTCCACCAAATTTTGCGATGTCCTCGTGGCCAACGGAAATATTCCCGTAATCATGGAAGGTGGCAAGATTGTGAGCGGCGAAATCACCCGAAATGTGATGCTTGTGGCCAAGTTTGTGGCGGCCGACAGTGTGTGGAACGCGCAGTTTCAACAATTGTATGTAGATAATTACAACGACGTGATTTTGATTCCCCGCGTAGGAAGACATAGCATTGTTGTAGGCAATGGCGCAAACCTGCCCAAAAAGTTCGAAAACCTCCGTCTTTTCTACGATCAAGGCCTCAAGAGCACAGGCTGGGATCATTACAAAAGTGTCGACATTTCGAACCTCAATCAGGTAGTAGGTCAGCGCACCGGCCAAGAAACCATACACAAAGAACCAAAAAAGTCCAATTAATAGAACACCCCTAATCAATACATATGGCTATCAATAACAATATCATCGTAGGACTCGACATCGGCACAACCAAGGTGTGCGCAATTGTCGGTCAAATGGCCGAAAACGGCAAATTAAACATCCTCGGCATGGGTAAAGCCCCGAGCCAAGGTGGAGTATCTCGAGGCATGGTTGCCAACGTCGCCAAAGCAGTGACAGCAATCCAATCTGCCGTAGAAGACGCCATCAAGCAGAGTCAAGTACAGGTAAAAACTGTATTTGTAGGAATCGCAGGTCACCACATCAAAAGCTTACAGCACCGCGGAACCTTGAGCCGCAAGCAGTGGGACGTGGAAATCACCGAAGACGAACTCTACAAATTGGAAGTTGAAATGGAAAATCTTGCGCTATCGCCAGGATTGGAAATTCTGCATGTGCTTCCCCAGGAGTATCGCATCGATGGCGAAGAAGGCATCAAAGACCCCGTAGGTAGAGTTGGTGTGCGCGTAGAGTGCAACTACCACATCATCACCGGTGAAACTTCTGCCGCAAAAACCATCTTCATGGCCGTTCGTAGAGCAGGCCTTGAAATCGCCGATTTGATCGTAGAACCCGTAGCTTCCGCAGCCGCTGTATTGAGCGAGCCTGAAATGGAAGCAGGTGTTGCTTTGATCGACATTGGTGGTGGAACAACCGACATTTGTATTTTCGACGATGGAGCCATCCGTCATACCGCCATCATCCCCATTGGAGGTGATCGCATAACCAAAGATTTGCAAGAAGCCTTTGGCATCCTGAAAGACCAAGCCGAATTCGTCAAAGTAAATTACGGCAGTTGCTTCCCAACCGAAGCGATGAAAAACGAAGTCGTTGTGGTACCAGGATTACCCGGCAGAGCGCCAAAAGAAATTTCACTGTATGCGATTTCTCAAGTGATTCGTGCCCGCGTGGAAGACATCATTCAGAAGGTCGATTTCGAAATAGTGGTTTCTGGAATTCGTCATAAACTGGCCGGTGGTATCGTCTTAACCGGTGGTGGTTCATCGATGAAAGACATCACGCAGTTATTTAACTATTTCATTGGATTGGAAGTGCATATTGGTTCGCCTGGA
>CANIZU010000143.1 GCA_947472115.1 Flavobacteriales bacterium
AATCGACCAAAGCCTATCGCACAATGGTGTTTGTTTAACCGTAACGAGCATCGTGGAAAATACTTACACCGTAACCGCTATTCAAGAAACCCTAAATCGCACCAATTTGGGTCACTTAATCGCTGATCAGCTTGTCAATTTGGAACGTTGCCTACCCGCAGATGGACGCCTCGATGGACACATTGTTCAAGGCCATGTAGATTGTGTGGGTAGCATCGACGAAATCCATGACCTCGACGGAAGTTGGATGATTTTCGTGAACCATGCCCCGGAAGCAGGACTCACGGTAACCAAAGGCTCGGTGTGCTTAAATGGTGTGAGTTTAACCGTAGTAGATAGTTTCCCCGATGCGTTTAGCGTTGCCATCATTCCTTACACTTGGGAACACACCAATTTGTCTAAGTTATCACTCGGCGATTCTGTAAATATCGAGTTCGATATCTTAGGGAAATACATGAAAAAATTGTCCGTATCTTTGCCCCTAATTAAATAAGACTGAAACAGCACTTTATGAAACTCTTCTCCTTCCTCTTTACATCCAGTATCGGCAGGAAAGTACTTATGGCGGTCACCGGGTTATCCTTGGTGGCTTTTTTGTTGGTACACTGTGGTATCAACGCCTGTATTTTCTTCAACGATGGCGGCGAAACTTTTAACGCAGCCGCAGAATTCATGGCTCACAATTGGCTCATTAGATCAGCTGAAGTGGGACTATTTGCTGGCTTGCTCATCCACATCATTCAAGGATTGGCACTTACTTTCAACAACCAAACCAAAAGGAAAGAAAAATACGGAGCCAACGCCGGCAATGCCAACAGCAAATGGTATTCTCGTAGCATGGGTATCTTGGGAAGTTTACTTTTGATTTTCTTAGTGATGCACCTCAAACATTTCTGGGTTGTTTCTCGCTTTACCGATGCCATTCAAGAAACTGCAGGCTCAACCTTGTTCGATGAAATGATCATCGTTTTCACCGATCCAATACCCGTAATCATTTACGTAATTGGTTGTCTCAGTTTGGCTTACCACTTATTGCATGGTTTCCAAAGCGCATTCCAATCAATGGGAATTAACCACCCTGCATATTCACCTATTATCAAATCAGTAGGTACTGCGTTCTCAATCATTGTTCCACTTGTGTTTGCCGCCATGCCCATTGCGATGCATTTGGGTTGGATCAAATAATTTATAGATTATTTCAAAACCATGACACTCGAATCGAAAATCCCAGTAGGTACAGTTTCCGACAAATGGACTCAATACAAGAGTTCCGTTCCGTTGGTGAATCCCTCCAATAAAAGGCAGTTAGAAATCATCGTGGTGGGTACAGGTCTCGCAGGAGCCAGTGCCGCAGCTACTTTGGCAGAAATGGGCTACAAAGTAAAAGCCTTCTGTTTTCAAGACAGTCCACGTCGAGCGCACTCTATCGCTGCCCAAGGTGGAATCAATGCCGCAAAAAATTACCAAAACGACGGTGACTCAGTGCATCGTTTATTTTACGATACGATTAAAGGAGGCGACTATCGCGCCCGTGAAGCAAACGTGCATCGCTTGGCCGAATGTTCAACTTCAATCATCGACCAATGTGTAGCGCAAGGTGTTCCTTTCGCCCGCGAATACGGCGGAACGCTTTCTAACCGCTCTTTCGGTGGAACACAAGTACAACGTACCTTTTACGCAGCAGGTCAAACCGGACAACAATTGTTGCTCGGCGCATACAGCGGACTAGAACGCCAAGTGGGTTTGGGCAACGTGAAAATGTATGCTCGCCACGAAATGGTGGAAGTGGTAAAAATCGATGGCAAAGCACGCGGAATCATCGCTCGTGACTTGGTTTCAGGTAAACTTGAAAGACATTTCGGTCATGCCGTATTGTTGTGTACCGGTGGTTACGGAAACGTTTTCTACCTGTCAACCAACGCCATGGGAAGTAACGTAACCGCTGCTTGGAAAGCACACAAAGCAGGAGCCTACTTCGGAAACCCTTGCTTCACGCAAATCCACCCAACTTGTATCCCTGTTTCAGGTCATTATCAATCCAAATTGACATTGATGAGCGAATCGTTGCGTAACGATGGTCGTATTTGGGTTCCTACAAAACAGAACGACGAACGTCATCCAAACGATATTCCAGAAGATGAGCGAGATTACTACTTAGAACGTCGCTACCCTGCCTTCGGCAACTTGGTACCTCGCGATATCGCTTCGCGTGCTGCCAAAGAACGTTGCGATGCCGGCTACGGTGTAGGCCAAAGCAAAATGGCGGTCTATTTGGATTTCAAATACAACATGACGCAGCGCTACGGTAGAACCGAAGCCAGCAAATTGAATATCGCCAATCCAGACGATGAAACCCTGATCCGTTTGGGCAAAGAAGTGGTGAAAGAAAAGTATGGCAACTTGTTTGATATGTACAAGCAAATCACCGACGAGGATCCATACGAAACACCAATGCGCATCTACCCTGCCGTTCACTATACAATGGGTGGTTTGTGGGTTGATTACGACTTAATGACAACCGTTCCAGGCATGTACGCCTTGGGAGAAGCCAACTTCTCAGACCATGGTGCCAACCGTTTAGGTGCCTCTGCGTTGATGCAAGGATTGGCCGACGGTTATTTCGTTATTCCTATCACCATTGGTAATTACTTGAATAAAGAAATTCATACCAAACCCATTTCTACAGATCACGAAGCTTTTGTTGCCGCTGAAAATGCCGCCAACGAACGGATCAAACATTTAATAGGAATTCAAGGCACGCGTTCTGTGGAAAGCTATCACCGCGAATTGGGTCTTATCATGTGGAACAAATGTGGTATGGCTCGTAGCGAAAAGGGTTTGAAAGAGGCTATCGCTGAAATTCAAGCTTTGCGCGCAGACTTCTACAAGAATGTACGTATCCCCGGAAGCATCAACGAATTCAACCCTGAATTGGATAAGGCCGGTAGAGTTGCCGATTTCCTTGAATTGGGCGAATTGATGTGTGTTGACGCCCTAGATCGCAATGAAAGTTGTGGAGGTCACTTCCGCGAAGAGTTCCAAACCGAAGAGGGTGAAGCTTTGCGCGACGACGAAAACTATATGTACGTATCCGCATGGGAAAGCAAAGGCGATTCATGGGAACTACACAAGGAAGAATTGAAATACGAAAATATCAAAATCCAACAACGCAGTTACAAATAATCCAATAACAAAAAGATTATGAGCAAGTTAATGAAATTAAATCTGAAAGTTTGGCGCCAAAAGAACACCCAAAGCGCTGGAAATTTCGAAGAATATAAGGTCGATGCCAGTCCCGACATGAGCTTTTTGGAAATGTTCGATGTCTTGAATGAGCAATTAATCGAAACCGGAAAAGAACCCGTTGCCTTTGACCACGACTGTCGTGAAGGCATTTGCGGAATGTGCTCGATGGTGATCGATGGCCGTCCGCACGGACCAAAACAAGGCGTTACCACTTGTCAGTTACACATGCGTAGCTTCAACGATGGCGATACAATCACTGTAGAGCCTTGGAGAGCCAATGGTTTCCCTGTCATCAAAGATTTAACGGTAAATCGCAGTGCTTTTGACCGCATCATTGCCTCTGGTGGATTTGTTTCTACCAACGCAGGTAATGCCGTGGATGCCAATTCTATTTTGGTTCCCAAAGAAATTGCTGATGAAGCTTTTGAAGCTGCAACTTGTATTGGTTGTGGAGCTTGTGTAAGCGCATGTAAAAACGCTTCAGCTATGCTGTTTGTAGGTGCCAAAGTAACTCAATTGTCGATGTTACCCCAAGGAAAGCCAGAACGTCAATCCCGCGTGGTTGCCATGGTAAACCAAATGGATGCAGAAGGATTTGGTGCTTGTACAAACACGGGTGCTTGTGCTGCTGAATGTCCAAAACAGATTCCATTGAGTGTAATTGCGACATTGAACCGCGAATACATCAGTGCGAAAATGAACGGCAAATAATTAATCCAACGGAAATCTCAAGCCCAATTCCAAACCAATCTGCGGCGAGAAATACGTTTGCACGCCTTTGTTATTGGGCAACAGGGGAAACAAAATTTTGGGGGAAGCGTAAATATGCACACCCTTATCCAAATTGTATTCCATGCGCATGGATGCTGTCAAAAATGCGTTGCCCTTAACTAGCGTTGATGGGCTCAATAGCACCCCAGTATCAACCGTTGTGGCAACATAATCGTTCACCACAAAATCATTCCCTTGGGGCATTTCAAATCCAACGGTGTGAATGCGCAATTCGTGATTCACCTGCAAGGCCGGCATCACACCCACCTGATACCACAAACTAGAATTTTGCAACTGGAATCTAGAACCATCAAGTCGTTTTTCGTAGGCAAATAATCCGGCGATGAAACGACTCCTATATTCATAATGCACTTGCATCAACCCTGCGCTCACCAAATTGGGATAAATCCCCACATCAGGATGGATGACGTATTTAAACATCTGTCCCTCTTTTACGCGCGTAAATCCATTATTTACCATGGCTACACCAAATACAAAATTTGAGTATCCGTTGATTTTTTTGTGATAGTTTAGGTCGAAATTAAACGTCTTAAGCGAACGATCCGCCTTGGAAAAGGAGTCCCTCAACTGCGATTCCGTGAAGCCCCCGGTTACATCGGGTTGATATCCCACAATCAAAGCGCTGCTCCAATTGGGCGTGGTAGAAATCGACAGAGAATTCGCCCACTTTTTCTCTCTTGGCTGTTGGGCGAGAACTGAACCCACCAAAGCCATTAAACTCAATATTGAAATACTTTTTTTCATCAATAATCTGTTTCGTCTTCAAATTCCAAAACACGTAAATGATTGTAGAACCGCCAAACACCTAGCATCGCGGCGACAAACAATCCCACGGTAAACCCAATCCAAATACCATAAACTTGCCAGTCCTGCCAAACACCCAATAGGTATGACAGAGGCAAGGAAATTACCCAATAACTGAGGATGGAAAGACCAGAAGACCAATTCACATCTTTGATGCCTCTCAGCATA
>CANIZU010000144.1 GCA_947472115.1 Flavobacteriales bacterium
AGCGAAGAAGAAACTGTTGGAAACGGAGTTAGGTGGCTTGAGTACTGAGTTTGAGCGAATTTCATCGGCGAGTGCGGAATTGCAACAGGTAAACGATGATTTGGATGAAAAGGGGTTGAGATGGTTGGATTTGGGTGAATGGATTTAACTGTTGGATTTGGGTGAGTGGAATTAACTGCTGGAATTGGCGGATTTGATTGTTAAAACAGGCGGAATGGAATTAGGATGTGGTAAGAAATTCCTCGGATCTTTGATTTTGTATACTGACAGAAAATAGTAACCTTGCAGTTCGGATGGAAGGCAGAAACCGGAATATTGATGGACTAAAGGGTTTTTTGATTGTAATGGTGATCGTGGGCCACGTGCTGCAAGGCAAGGTCCTCGACAATTTTGGTCGTTATGTGATTTACAGTTTCCACATGCCCCTTTTTGTGGGATTATCTGGCTATTTACTCAATATTGATTCGATTCGATCGCTGAGTATCGGTCAGTTTTTCGGGAAATATGGCTCCCGCGTTTTGTTGCCATGGGCCGTCGCGATGTTGGTTTACGCCATGTATTTAGGGGCTTTTGCATCGCATCCTTCGCCATTGTGGAAGGGATGGATGAATTACCTCTTGAATCCTTATTATCATTTGTGGTTTGTAGTGGGCTACATTTTTTGGAGTTTTATTTCTTGGATATTGTTGCGTTTTGACTTTGACCGACAAGTGTTTTTGATTGTTGCAATTTTGATGGGCTTGATTTTTTATTATCTCAAGAACAACTTAGAAGGTCAGCTGATTTTGGCTTTGGGCGGCGATCTGGCTGGATTTATTCGAAATATTTTGCGACCCCAACTGTTTTTCTTTTTTGGATTGGGGGTGTATTTGCGCGGTGAGAGGTCAGCAACACCATCGTGGGTTTTTGCATTGGGTGGAGGAACGGTAATGATTCTGTATTGGGTGTTATTTTATTTTCATCGGGGTTTGGATTACAACACGGAGGATTTTTTAGTGGTGATGGCGAATGCTTTTTTGATGGTGCCGCTGTTTCGATGGATGAATCAGGAGAAATTGCCCAAGTTGGCTGTGATAGAATGGGTTGGAAAAAATTCGATGGGAATTTATTTGTGGCACGTTTTGCCTTTGTTGTTGGTTCAGGATTGGGTGGGAACCAAATATCTGTCGCGGTTTTACGGATATATTTCGGTGGCTGAGTTGCTTTTTCTTGGCCTTGTGTATTTGTTACTTCGATATGTGCGCGGGTCGCGTTGGGTTTTGGGGTGATAATTGCAAAAAATAGGATTAATTTTGCCTCATTATGAGCAAAGCAGCATTCGTATTTCCAGGACAGGGAAGTCAGTTCGTAGGCATGGGAAAAGACCTCTACGAGACCAATGATAAGGCCAAACAGATGTTTGAATTGGCCAATGAGATTTTGGGATTCAGGATTACTGATTTGATGTTTGAGGGTACCGATGAAGATTTACGTAAGACCAACGTTACCCAACCCGCTATTTTTCTACACAGTGTGATTCGGGCTGCGGTGATGGGCGATGACTTCAATCCTTCTATGGTTGCCGGACACAGTTTGGGTGAGTTCAGCGCTTTGGTGGCTGCGGGTGCCATGAAATTTGAAGATGGGTTGAAACTGGTTGAACAGCGCGCTTTGGCGATGCAGGAAGCTTGTGAGTTGGAACGTGGAACCATGGCTGCGGTGTTGGCTTTGGATGATTCTAAAGTGGAAGCGGTTTGTGCTGAAACAACGGGGGTAGTAGTTCCAGCAAATTATAATTGTCCGGGACAGTTGGTCATTTCAGGTGCCTATGAGGCAGTTGAGGCCGCTTGTGAGGGAATGAAAGCGGCAGGTGCAAAACGTGCCTTGATATTGCCAGTGGGTGGTGCATTCCACAGCCCGTTGATGGAGCCAGCCAGAGAGAAATTGGCCAAGGCGATTGCGGCTACGGAATTGAATTCCCCAATTTGTGCGATTTATCAGAACGTATCGGCTTCGGCGGTGATGGACAAAGATGTGATCAAGGAAAACTTGGTAGCGCAATTAACGGCTCCGGTAAAGTGGACGCAAAGCGTGCAGGCGATGGTGGCAGACGGTGCAACGCATTTTACTGAGGTAGGGCCTGGTAAGGTGTTGCAGGGTTTGGTGAAGAAAATCGCGCCAGAAGTAGAGGCGATAAGTATTTCCTAATCGGGATTACCGTATCAAATTGGCCGACCCCGCCACGTGTTTTGGCGTTTTCATAAATGGACTTTTTATGATGTCCAACTGATAAAAATAGGCGCCTGAAGGCAGTTCTGGTCCTGTATTATTGACCTTTCCATTCCAGCAATTGCTCAGGTCCTTGGAGTAATAAACACGCTCACCCCAGCGATTGAAAATTCGGATTTCAGCCTCCTCGCAGTCAGGCGCGATGCCAAAAACCCTGAAGCAATCATTTTTACCATCGCCGTTGGGCGTGAAAACATTGGCAATTTTTACTTCGTGGGTACTGTCTGTGTTGACTTGCACCGGAATCTTTAGTGTGTCTGTGCAGCCTGAGCTTCTATTTTTTATCACAAACTTGGCTTCGTATTGACCGGCAAAATATTGGTAGTTCCTTTTTAGGACGCCATTACCGTCGAAGTACTTTTTCAGGTCAACCCCACCCGTTCTTTCGATTTTTGAACCATCACCAAAATCCCAAATTATACTGTCGTAATTGTTGATGTCGAAAACGAAGTCGACCCCAGGTTTACATGGAGTGATTTTGGTGTTACAAGCGCCATTTGGGGCAATGGAAACGCGAATTTTTTTGCTAAATGTGGCTCTGGCATTGCAGGAATTTGAATCTACCACGGTGAGCGTTACGGTGTAAGTCCCGGTATCTTTATACACGTGATTTGGACTAAATTGATGGGAGGTATCGCCATCGCCGAAGTCCCAAAGGTAACTGCCATTGTATTTGCGTAAGGGTTGAAAGGCATTGGCAGATTTGAGGCAAACGGTTTCGGGGGTAACCGTAAATATCGCATCAATTGAATAGCCGAGTCGAAAGTCCAACTTGAAGCTGGCGTTGGAGCATCGAATACTGACATTGTTTTTAAATACGACATTGGCTGGGGAGGTTGGGAAATCATTCAAACCTGGCGGACTGTTGGGGCAGCTGGCGCAAACGCTTTGGTAGATGATGCCGCGGTTATCGAATCTAGAAGTTCCACCATCCACGTGATCCCTGCTATTGTTTCCACCGAAGTAGGATGCATATTTTAGGCTTTTGGCATCTTTTCCAAGTACGATGAGGTAAAAATCGTGGTTGTCGGTGGTTTTTTGATGCGCATCGGCGGTGATAGGCAAACCATTGGTTGTTCCATTATTTCCGACGCCAATGACTGAGCCCCAGCCACTGAAATAGATATTGTAACAATTATCGACCATAAAAGCGGACGGACAAAGTTCGGGGACGCTGTTTGTGCGGTTGCCAAAGGTGGTTATAAACTCTTCTTTGCTAAGATCATTGCTTAGTCTTCCAATAAATTGGGTAGTATTGTCTTTGCCATAAGAGCCCGCTGTGCGTTTGAATTTGCCTTCGGTTTGGCCGGTGAAATAGACTTTGTTGTTGATGTCGAGATCGATGAAATAAATTTGCTCATAATCGATGCTACCCCAATAGGTACCTACCTGATAAGCGCCCGTAGTTTGACTAAACCTGGCGATATATCCATCGATGTTTCCTAGTCCAGTTTGCATAAAGCCTTTTCCGGTCATTGGAAAATCGGAGCTCACCGTTCCCCCGCCAACAAATACATGGGAGGAGTCATCCACTTTTATGGAATAGGCAGCATCATCGTCTAAACCGCCAATGAGTGTGGCCCATTTGATTCTTGAGAGTTGGCTATTTAAGCAAATGACCGCGGCATCTGTTTCGCCGGTGGGTTTGGTTTGCAGCGCACCTTTGGTACAGGGGAAATTTGTTGAACGCGTACAGGTGGCGATGAAAACATTGCCTTGGGGATCGGTGGTAATGTCGCCGCGATAATTATCTGCGTAGTTGTAAAGTAAAAATGTAAAGGGGTTTTCCGTTTGAAATCCGTCGGCATCATTTCCTCCGATGAAGGTCCCCCCCAGCAATGTGGTTCCATCTACGCTGAGTTTATTTACAAAGATGTCGTAGTCGCTTTGATGGATATCATTGAATGCGGAATCTGGGTGCACCGGAAAATCAGCCGAAAGTGTTGTTCCAAAAACCAGCAAATTGTTATTGGGGTCAACGCAAAGGCTATGGGGATATTCATCGTCGCTTCCACCCATATAAGTTGCATAAAGCAGTTTGGTGCCATCTGAGCTGTACTTGCTAATTGAAATATCACAAGGCAATTGGACTGGGGGACCACCGGAGCCGCTGCCGCCGTATGTGGTTTGAAATGCACCTGTGGTTACGGGGTACTTGCGCGTGTCGGCTTCAACGATACCTCCTGCATAGAGGCAACCCGCAGTGTCGTACGTTGCAGTAAAACCAAAATTGTCGCCCTGTGAACCACTGTAGGTACTAAAAACCAGCACCGGATCGATGATTAAGGTTTGTTGGGGGTCGTATTTGGCGATGTTTAGGCGAATCAAATTCTGGGAGTCAACGGAATAGGAAACGTTAACAGGTTTGGACTTCTTTTGCAACGTATTTTTCTGCGATGCGATGGGCTTTTGAATTATGAAGGCACCGACAGAATTTTGAATGTGAATTTGCTTGTGCAGTATTTTCCATTGATTGCTCTGATCCAATTTCAGTGCGATTAGCCTTGGGTCGGCGCCGGGATGCAAGATCCAATCGAATTCTAAATTTTGGTTATTGAAATATATGGCGACATCTATGCGGGGGTAGATGTTTTCCAGTATCACTTTTGAAATCGGTTGTACGGCGGATTTCCAATTTTCTGGATCTTGGCCTAAGAAGTAATTTTCGTAAAAGGGAGCGGGATCGAGGAATTGAATTTTCGATGGCGATTGTCCTCCTGCAAATAGGATGTCGCT
>CANIZU010000145.1 GCA_947472115.1 Flavobacteriales bacterium
AATAGGCACGTGAATTTTGTATCGCACATCCACATTATAGACAAATTGAATACTCGGCGTTAGTGGTGAGGGGTTGATAACCGCATCAAAGCCATCGGTGGAAACTTGGTTGTAAAACATCGTGGTTCTTTGGGTTGATACTGGCTGGGTAACTCCTGATTTGCTCGGATCCGTATTTTCGTCGGCTTCCAAGGTGCTAACGGCCAGCGGTTGGTAAGGCCTGTATTCGTCGATGGGAAAATACTGGTGGCGTTGCTCCTGCACCGTCCTGAAATTGGTATCCAATGCGATGCCCATTTGCTTGTACGTTTTGAGTTTCTGATTTAGGATTTGGACCGCTTTGTTTTTTAATATTTGATTGGCCGCTTCCGTAGAATCGAAGAAATATTCCACCTTGATGAGGTCGTAGATTTCGCATTGGGCAGCAAGGGTGAAAAGGGCATCTAGCTGCGCCGCATTTTTGTATCGCACGTGCAGGTTTTTCTGCATTTCGAATCCTTTGGGTACCTGGGTATAGTTCTTGCCAAATGTCTTTCTCTCCTTTTCAAAGATGGGAACCAAGGCAATTATATCGGTGTAGAAATCCTCTTTTTTTAGTCCGATGCTTTGGCTTTGTTGAATTAACTTGGCTACACGCTTGCTCATCAAACTGTCTATGTCTTGCACCTTTTTTCCCGCTTGATTTAAATGAAATATGGCCATGTAACTGCTGGGAGCTGCATTATATAATACGTGAACTCTCACTAAGAAATCGATGCCGTCGTAATAACTGCTTTGGTTGTTTTGGACCTGGTTCAAGAGTAAATCGCCTTGGGTTGTTTCCATTCCGCCTTGGTAATATTGGGCGTTGCTATTGGCCATTTTACGTTTGTTGCTTTTATATGCAACGGCAGCACTGTTTTGACTCATTTCGGCATCGTCGTATCGGCCTGCTGTTGCAGGGGCCGACATCGATTCAGAACGATAATAGCCACTATTTTTAAAACGATTGTTGTCGTTCCAGGTTTCATTGCCCGTAGCTTGTGCTCTTAATGTGGGCGTGAGGGCCATCGAATAGAGGCCTAGGAGGAGGTATAAAGTGTATTTTTTCATATGATTCGGGGCTTTAATACCGAAAGGACCCGAAAGGTAAACGCTTATGGATATTGAAGCGTGCCGAAATCCCCTGAAATGGTCAGATTGTTCGATGAACTTTCTTCAACCCTTCCAACGATTTGCGCATCGATGTTGAACGATTTGGCAATCTCAATCATTTGTTCAGCGGCATTGGCATCGGTATAAACTTCTAGGCGATGGCCCATGTTGAAGACCTGAAACATTTCCTTCCAATCGGTGCCGCTTTCGTCTTTGATCAATTGGAACAATGGCGGAATGGGGAGCAAGTTGTCTTTGATCACGTGAACGTTTTGGGTAAAATGCAAAACTTTGGTCTGACCGCCGCCACTGCAATGCACCATCCCTTTGATGGCAGGTTTACACGCATCGAATATCGCTTTCACTAGGGGTGCATAGGTTCTAGTGGCCGACAATACCAATTTTCCGGCATCGAGGGGAGAACCGGCTACCGCATCAGTTAAACGTTTACTTCCGCAATACACCACTTCGCTGGGCAAATTATGGTCGTAACTTTCCGGATATTGTTCGCGGTAATGGCTTGAGAAAACATCGTGGCGTGCGCTGGTGAGTCCGTTGGAACCCATTCCGCCGTTGTATTGTGTCTCATAAGTTGCCTGACCGTAACTGGCAAAACCCACGATTACTTGGCCTGCAGCGATATCTGCATTGTCGATGATGTCGCTGCGTTTCGCTTTCGCGATAAGCGTTGAATCTACAATTACTGTGCGCACTAAATCGCCCACATCGGCTGTTTCGCCGCCGGTAGTATGGATTTCGATGCCGTGTTCGCGCATCGTTTCGCAGAATTTTTCGGTGCCTTCGATGAGGGCTTTGATGACTTCTCCTGGGACGAGATTTTTGTTTCTTCCGATGGTGGACGACAGCATAAAGGGACCGGTTACGCCCGCGCAAAGCAGATCGTCGGTATTCATGACTATCGCATCTTGGGCTATGCCTTCCCAAACGGAAAGATCGCCCGTTTCACGCCAATACAGGTAAGCGAGGCTGCTTTTGGTACCGGCGCCATCGGCGTGCATGATGTAACAATCATCGGGGTTATTGCTCAACACATCGGGTACCACTTTGCAGAAAGCTTTGGGAAACAACCCTTTGCTAACTTGGCTGATGGCATTGTGAACGTCTTCTTTTTGTGAGGAGACCCCGCGTTGGGCATATTTGTTAACCATATTGCAAAGGTACATCGAAAAAACAGGGATAAAAAAGTGCTAGGTTTGTAGTAGAAATGGAAAACAGCAGACCTTTGATTTTGATCAGCAACGACGATGGCATTACGGCCCCTGGAATTGCGGCGTTGATAGATGTGGCCAAGCAGTTGGGCGATGTAATTGTGGTGGCACCGGATAAGCCGCAGAGTGCGATGGGGCATGCGATTACGATCAATCAGCCGATTCGTATTACGGAAGTGGATATTCATGCGGGTGTAAAGGCCTATCAGTGTACGGGTACGCCCGTGGATTGTGTGAAAATTGCGATCGATAAATTGCTGCCTCGCAAGCCCGATTTGATGGTTTCTGGGGTGAATCACGGGAGTAATTCTAGCATCAATGTAATTTATTCGGGGACGATGAGTGCTGCGGTGGAAGCGTCGATTGATGGGATGAAAGCCATTGGATTTTCTCTTTGCGATTACAGTTGGAATGCTAATTTTGAGGTGGTGAAACCTTATATCAAACAGATCATGAGTTCGGTTTTGGCGAATGATTTGCCTTATGGGACGCTTTTGAATGTCAATTTGCCGGTGCCTGAAGATGGTCAGATTAAAGGCATCAAAATTTGCAGGCAGGCTCAGGCGAAATGGAAGGAATCGTTTGACCAGCGGAAGGATCCATTTGGTCGGGATTATTACTGGATGACGGGCAATTTTGTGAATATGGATCACGGTCAGGACACGGATGAATGGGCGTTGAAGCACGATTATGTTTCGGTGGTTCCTACGATGTTTGATTTAACGGATCATCAGAGGATTGCGCAGTTGAATCAATGGGGCTTGGATGAGTTTTCTGTTTAAATTGTATTTTTGATTGGAACGATATGAAAGTTAACTGGTTACACATGTTTTTTGGCTTTGTTGCGGGAGCATCATTGCCGTTGATTTTGGGGATGTTAATTGCGATGCCTCAGGGCGTTCAGCCGGAGACGTTTTTATGGGCGATTACGCACTTTGAATGGTATTATAACAGTATTTTTCAGTTTGGTGTTGCGGCGAATATTGGTGTTTTCTTCCTGCTGATCAAGAAAGATTCTTTGATTTATTTTAATCGTGGGTGGTTGCTTGGTACGATTTTAATGACAATTTGGGCGGTTATGATTGAGTTGGCTCGGATATAAAGTGTTGAAGAGTTAAGTGTATTTTGAGGGTAGCATGACGATAGAATCGCGCAAAAAGAAGGTGTTTGTGTTGGCTGGTGAGGCCAGTGGTGATTTGCATGGAAGTCATGTTGTGCGGAAGTTGGTTTTGGGGAGTGAAGGGTTTGATGTTTGTGAGGTAGTTTGTTGGGGTGGGGACATGATGGCCGCCGCAGGCGGCCGATTACTGAGTCATTACAAAGAGCGTGCGATTATGGGGTTGTGGGAGGTGGTTCGAAATCTTCGTAAAATTTCTCAGTTTTTGGATCAAGCCAAGGCTGATATTCTGGCTGAGAAACCGGATTTGCTGTTGTTGATTGATAACCCGGGTTTTAACTTACGCATCGCCAAGTGGGCGAAGAGTCAAGGGATTGCAGTGCATTATTACATCGCGCCGAAGGCATGGGCTTGGAATACGGGTAGGATAAAAACGATGCGACGGGTAATCGACAAACTATATGTGATTTTCCCGTTTGAGGTTTCTTTTTTTGCTAAACATCAGATGTCGGCGGAGTATGTTGGCAACCCAATTTTGGAAGAGATTGATCGAAGTTTGCAGCGTTTTCATGATCAAAAGGCTTGGGATGTGGATTTGGTGAAGGAGTTGATGGATGTAAAGGCCTCGGAACCTATTTCATTGGAGGAAAGGTTTTCTGAGGACGTCGCGGAGAATATCCGATTTGGTGAGACATCAAATAAAATGGGTCGAGTCATCTTGTTGATGCCCGGATCGCGACGAAACGAGGTCAGATCGTTGTTGCCGAATTTTGTGGCTGCGGCCCGGAAATTTGATGCGCAGTCAATGTGTGTGGTGGCAGGGGCGCCAGGATTGGATGCCGCGTTCTATAAGGAAATATTGGCTGAAGCTGTATTGGGTGGAAGGCTTTCGCAGGGGGATGTTGATTCAGTAAAGGTGTATTTTGGAGCGACCTATCATTTGTTGATGCAATTGGGCGATGGGGAATTAATCGGGCCGATTAAATCTCGTTTTCAAAATAGGGGATTGGCATTGGTAGCTAGCGGAACGGCTACGTTGGAAACAGCGTTGTTGGGTGTGCCTCAGGTGGTGGCTTATCGTGTGAATGGCTTTACTTATTTTATGGCCAAGCGATTGGTGAATTTACGATGGGTTTCGTTGGTCAATATTTTGCTAAACCGCGGTTTATTGGAAGAGCACTTGCAAGATGTATCACCAGAGCGATTGTCCATGGCGCTAACCCAGTTATCTGACAATCAATCAAACTTGCAAGTGGGCTATCAAGAACTTCGGGATTTACTGGCTATGCCCAATGGCTCAAGTGCCAGCGACGGTGTTGTTCGTGGGATTTTGCGACAAATGAGCTAAAAATTCTGTTGGTGTCATCACTATCTTTGTAGATCATGAAAAAGAAAATCATCTGGGGTAGTTTGATTGCGATTTTGGTTACTTTGTTGGCTATTCAGCGGGTTGAGGTTACGCCAAACAACAGCGGAATCGATTCTTTGGATGTAATGAAAGGTTTTCCT
>CANIZU010000146.1 GCA_947472115.1 Flavobacteriales bacterium
CCCGCAGCGAAGGTGAGTGCATGTTGTTCAGCGATACCGACATCAAAGAATCGATCGGGAAATGCATTCATGGCTTTAATCATTCCGCACGAGGAGGGCATTGCGGGTGTGATGCCTGCGATTTTGGGATTGGATTCGGCCAATGACATTAGCATGTCGCCATAAACATCCTGCCACTTTAAGGTGGGCTGGCTGGGCTGTTCGATTTTGACGTATTTGCTGGCGCTATGCCATTTGGTTTGCTCTTTTTCTGCGGGTGGGTAACCTTTTCCTTTGATGGTCTTGATATGAAGAAGACGAGGACCGCTTTGATGGTAGCAGTGCTGAATTGCGGGGAGTAATTCCTCTAAGTTATGTCCATCGATGGGTCCGTGATAGTTGAGTCCGAACCACTCAAACCAAGCTTTTACTTTTTCAGGGGCGGTTTGAAGGCGTGTGTTCAATGCTCCCGTGTTTGGGTCGATGCCCATGTGATTGTCGTTCAGTACAATCATGACATTTAAATCCGACTCAAACAGGTTATTTAGTGCTTCATAGGAGAGCCCTGCCGTTAAGGCGCCATCGCCAACTACCGCCACAAAGGTGGGCAGGTGGGAATTTGCGGAAGTGTCTTGGGTAGTAAATTTAATTTTTGCAGCAGCGGCCATTCCCATCGCTGCGGAAATAGCTGTGCTAGAATGACCAGTACCAAATAGGTCGAATGGGCTCTCCTCCCGTTTTGGGAAGCCAGAAAGACCATTGAAACTACGGATGGTGTGCAAAAGGTCGCCCCGGCCGGTTAATACCTTGTGAGGATATGATTGATGTCCCACATCCCAAACAATGCCATCCTGCGGAAAGTTTAAGGTATGATGTAGTGCAATGGTTAATTCAATTACGCCCAGGTTGGAAGAGAAATGCCCACCAGATGTCAAAACCGATTGTGTAACAAATTCACGCAATTCTTTAGACAGAATTGTTAGGTCTTTACTACTTAGACTTTTAATAAATTTATTATCCGATATTTTTGCGAGTAATGTCAATGGGTTTTGGCGTTCTGGGTGCAAAAATAGGATACTTTATTGAGTGAACGACCATTGGTTTTAGTGGATTAATTATTCAATGGATTGGCCAAAATTTAACAATAGTTGTAAATACACTATGGTTCTTAGTGAGTTGTTAAAAGAAAAATCAATAATTGGTGTCAGATTTTTTTATAAATATTTGGTAGATGATAAATATAATTAGTAGATTCGTGGCCGTAATAAAAAATTACGTTTTAGTTATTGTTAAAATTGCGTCATTTTTATGGAAAAAATAGAAATAAATCCCGTTGAAGGCCCAAAGAAAAGAGGTCGTAAGCCAGGTTCTAAGAACAAGGTGAAATCAAAAAGAGCATCTAAAAAAGTTGCTTATTTGAGTGCTTTTTCTTTTCTAGAACAAGAAATCCAATCGCTTTCTAATGCCTTGAAAAAGGCAACGGCACAAGCTGAAAAAGAAATAGAAAAGTTAGAAAAGAAGCAAGCGAAGGACATAGAGAAGGTTAAGGCTGCTGCTACCAAATCTTTGACATTGTGGAAGGATCGTGCCAAGAAAAATCGCCTTAAGGCTATGTCTAAGGGTACCGGTAAGCGCGGTCGTCCTGCCAAACCCCAAGTAGAAAAAGTTGCCGGTCGCAGAGGTCGTCCACCCAAAACTGGTTATCGCAAAGGCGGCGGACGCAGGAAAGCGGGTGAGTTAACGAAACGCGATGTAATTTTGAATTATATAGCTGAGTTGTCTCATGCAATTTCGTCTGGCGATTTGATTTCTGCGTTGTTTGAGCGCAGCGGTGAAAGAGATAAAAAGCGTTTCTCACAAGGAATTTACACAACGCTTACCCAAATGTATAAGGCGGGAAGTTTGGTAAAAGACGGTGCTGGAATGATTTCTATCGCTAAATAATTTTTGTCATTTCGCAGTGAAGAAATCTAGGATTGCCAGATAGGTCGTTCAGTATTTCAGTTTCACCCAGTGGGATAAATACAGATTTAATTTCTTCTGAATAGTATTGGTTGATTTCTAACCAAATTGATAATTGTTGAATCGCGGAACTGGAAACCAGTTCCGCGATTTTTTTATAAAACTGGAGTGGATCCTGATTTGGGGTGAAAAGTGCACTTTGGGGTTCGAATTCCAATACCCGGGACGACATAGATTCTCTTTCTAATTCTGAAATGTAAGGTGGATTGGAAACCAGCAATTGAATGTTGGATGGTAATTCAAATGAGCCTAATACATCTTGTGCATTCGCTGTAAAACGCTCAGAGACTTTGTGATTTGTTGCATTGAAGTTGGCGACATCGATTGCAGATTGAGATATGTCAATAGCTGTGAATTTCCAATTGGGATTCTCGGTAAGTAGAAAAATTGGAATACATCCAGACCCTGTTCCCAAGTCGATTCCATTGATAACTGCTGATTGTTGTCCACTTAATGAATTATTGTTTGATGGGATCTTGAAATGCCTATTGATTAGGTCGCAGAGTTCTTCAGTTTCTGGGCGTGGAATTAAAGTGTTCGGGGTTACTTTTAACTCGAGAGATCCAAAAAATGCAATTTCAAAAATGTATTGGATGGGCTTGCCGGTTTTGAGTTCTAAGATTATCCGGTCTAATTCAGCGTCTTTGTCGGTTTGTGTGGTTTGAATATGTGGCAAAATCCAAAACAAGAAAGCCCGGATTTCGTCATTACTATATAGATCGACTAGTTCCCTGTTTAGTTTTTGTTGGATTGTTTTGTTGTCCATGTTATCGGTTGATGTAAATCCAGCGTAGATTCTGACTGCAAATGTCAGCTTCTCGATGGAATGCATCAATATGTAAAATGTAATTTCCGTTGGAAAGCGCAGTATTTGACATTTGTATGGGTATCGGGAGCACACCTTCTTTGCTGATGATTGCTTGATAAATGGGTACACCCATCAGTCCGCCATGCAAATTGTAGATACTTGCGGTTATCACGTATCCGGGTTGAGGCATTTGAAACGACATCATTAGGGTGTTCATGGTTTCACTTTTTCCGCTAACATCATTACCCAATACATTGTTTAGCAGTGAAAAGCACTTGTTGATTTTGTGTGTCGATGTTTTTAGATTGACCTGCTGACTATTGGGTTCGGCGGGTGTGGCATAACCAGCGGTTGAAGTGGCGCTAATCCAAAACTGGGGCGACGAGCTGGGTGCCGTAGGGTGATTTTTTTCGAGACTTACACCCTTCATTTCAGCCAAAAAATCGGAATGTTGAGACTCGTCATATTGCATTATATCTATGATATTTGATGAGTTATTCATTGCCAATTGCAGCTGCGATCCACTGGCCGATAAATTTGGAAAAGTTGAGCAATGTTGGTGAAAGAGATATCGATCGGGGTTATAAGTCTTGGCAAGCGTATAAGGTTCAGAACTAAAGCAGATGGTTTGGTTTGGGTAAAGGGTTTTCTGTTCGGGACAGAGTAAAGTGCGTTGGGTTATTTGTACATCGTTGGTGCACAGTAATTCAAGTCCTTGCAACTGGATTGCTTGACCACAGGTATTGATCAGTTCAATGTAATCATGCGATCCGTCGTTAGCGTTGAACATGATTTCGTTGAATTGCAAATCCTTGGGTTCGGGGGCCAAGACTGACTTGAATACTTGTAATTGTGTATCTAATAGCGATCGATGAGCGCAGTCCTTCGCATTTAGAATTACTGCTTTTCCATCCAAAGGTTTCGCAGTTTTGATTTCAAATAACCAGCCCTGCGATGTTGATTGTACGAATGTTGAGGGGATCGTGTCGCCCGCGTCTGAAATGAAAGTTAGGTTCGGTAATTTTTTTCTTAGGGTTGAATCATGATTGGGTTCGGACATTTCTGGATGTTGGCTACAAACCACTTTTAGGATATTATGTGATTGCCATTTATGTCCGATAATCCTTGCTTTTGGGGGTTCGATTTTTGCGTTAATTGATCTTGGAGAGGGCCATGGAAGAGGCTTAGAATTGGCTGCGCCGGGGGTTCCACCTTGAGCAGAATTGCTATGCCAGTTAAAATCGTTGATACAACCACACGTTAAATCTGTTTTTTCTAATGCATACCCACCGCCCTTATATAAAGGGTGATACCATTTGTCGCTATACGTTAACTGATGAATGGTGTCGCGTTGATAAACTAAAAACAGTGCATCACCATCGATGTTGAAATGGGGTAAATTGGAGATTTGAATTGCTTTTTTTTGCAGGTAATTAAAGGACCCATCCGCGTTGTCGTGTAATATTAGAAATGCCTTCGCTGGTAGAAGGTATTTTGGTAAATTACAGGATGATTGTGGGTCCATAAATGTTAGTGTATGTAACCATTTTGCAGAATCAGTAGTATTATAGATTTCGATGTATTGTGAGTTGGGTAAGAAACCGACAGATGGCGTTGGGTCGACCATGATTTCGGTGAAGACGATTTGATTGGGGTAAATAGGAGTAGCACATTCGGCGATGCTTGAATCAAGGAGATGAGGTGCCACATTGTTGGCGGTATCTAAAAGATTTTGACAATGAACGGTGTTGATTTGATTGCAATAAACCTTGGAAAATTTGGCAATAATGGTCCGCGAATTGATGACTGAAATTGAATCTGCGGCGTTGAAATTACATATTAACTGTTGTCGTTTGGGGATTTGGATGGGCTCTGAGAATTGCAATCTGGCAAGGCTAGGTTGCATCCACAGGATGTTTGATAGTATGGGTGGTTTTCGGTCTGGGCGCGGTGGCCCAATATACCATAGCTCCACTTTGTGTTTTCCCGCCGCGCTGCTACCGGATTGTGTGATTCCCCATCCGTGGTAGGATTGTCGGTTCGACATTGTATCGTATCCTGCGCCGAGGCATTGATAATTTTCCCAAGCGCTGTCTTTGTAGAGTACGATGATTTGTTCCGGTTGTTTAACAATTCTGAGTGTGATATTGGATTTGCTAC
>CANIZU010000147.1 GCA_947472115.1 Flavobacteriales bacterium
AATCGTTTTTATTTTATGATCATTACCGTGCCCTTGTAAGCATGCATCGCACCGTCGATGTACCTGAAAGTAACTGCAAATGCATATACACCCTCCATCACCGGCTCACCTTTGCTATCTAAGCCCTTCCATCCAATCGCAGGATCCTCTGAATAGAACAATATTTCACCCCAACGATTCAGAATGGTCATTCTATATTTACTCATTCCAAACGCTTGATAAGGCTTAAACTCCTCATTCAAACCATCAATATTAGGGGAGAATGCATTCGGTAAATAGAACAACAATTCCGGCTTCAAGAAAATCTTCTTACTCGCAGTATCCGCACATCCTGAACTATTACTCGCAATTAAGGTTACATTGAAGTCCCCAGTTCCGCTAAATGTCATAAAGAATGGATTTGAAGACGTCGATGTCTGCCCATCCTGAAACAACCAGTTATACGTATCGGTATTTTTACCGGTGAAAGTAAACTTCCAATCCGTTTCAAGTCCGCGTGACAACAGGTACTCAGCATCAAAATTAGCGACGGGCTTTGGCAACACAGTAATTGGATATGCCGCCGTGGTCGTTACGCAACCCTTATCAGACGACACTGTAACTGTAACTCCATAACTACCATCCGTTGCATAGATATGCTTAGGATTCGAAATATTAGCGGTTCCGCCATCCGCAAAATTCCAATTGTACGATGAAATCGAACCTCTGTTCACTTTTGCAGCCGCATTGAACTGAATAGGCGCTAGAGCACAGGCATTGGCTCCAGAAACAATCACAGAAGGATGCTCATTCACTCGCAACACCAAAGTTTTCTCTGTAGCACATCCTTTATCTGAAATCACTTTCAATTTCACAGGATAATCGCCAGTATCGGGCATCGTCTGCGCTGATACAGTTTTGGTATTCGCCATTGCGATACCTTTTACATACCATGTATACGCAACGCCCGTTGCCGAATTCTCTTGTGTAATATTACTGGCCACAAACGAATTACCGACCAAGCACTGCTCCGCATTGTTCATCGCAAAATTTGCCACGGGCACAGGCCAAACGTTAACAGTTTTTGTTAACGAATCAGAACATCCCGCCGATGTGGTGATCACCAACTTGATATCAAATTTACCGGCCGATAAATAACCTTTTCCAGTAATATTTTTCGCGGTACCCGTTGTGCCATCACCCAAGGTCCATTTACTGGTATAAGTACTACCAAACACCGTATTGTCGGTGAAGGCAAATAAATGACCTCCCAAACACGCCGTATCCTTACTGGTAGTAAACGATGTTACTGGCGATGCAACCACATTCACAACTTCCGAAGTGGAATCAAAACAACCCTCATTGGATTGAATGCTATGGAATATTCGGAAGGCGCCAATAGAAGTAAAGGAATGAACAAAGGAATCACCAGCCCCACTCGCACCATCACTGGTTTTCCAAACGTGGACACCCGCTGTCCCCGCAAATGGATATTTCTGTTTGAAAATATATTTATTCCCGGTTAAACATTGCGTTTTTCCATTGATTGTAATATCGGCCTGTGGCATTGGATACACTTGAACTTCGCGTTGGAAAGAATCCAAACAACCATCCGTTGTACTCGAAATGATCCGTATCCAATACTTACCTGGACTACTAAATTTCTTATTCAAAACAGTCTTAGCCAAATTCATCGTACCATCTTGGTACTTCCACGCCGCTTTTGTTGTCAATGTCGCATTTTTAGGTACAGTACTCGCATCGTCTAAATTGAAGAAGTTGCCAGCGAAACAGGTACTACTGTCGGTGACGACAAAATAAGCCTTCGGCTCCGGATTGATTCGCACCTTGACCGTGTCGATGTCGGCGCAACCAAAAGAAGATGTATTCTTCAAAATCACCAACTGCCAACCCGTATCGGTGAATTTCACTCCCTTGATTGCCGAATTGGTTGATGTACTCGGCGTTTTGCCGTAAGTCCAACCCGTTGTATAAGTGCCCGATGAAATCGTGGATTTATCGGTAAAGTCAAATAGATTCGTTTTCAAACAAGCGCTATAAGTCTTCACATCGATTACATTGATTGGGGAAGGTTGGACAACGAACGTGGAATCTATCGTATCCCGACAACCAAAAGGTGTTTCGGTAATCAACTGCACTTTGAAACTGCCAGAGGTCTTGAACGTATACTTTACCGTAGACGGTGGCACGGTGTCTTTATCGCCATTTCCGAAATTCCAATATGATTTCCCAACTCCCTCCTTGCTCACCGATGAATCGGCCAAAGTAATTTGTTGGTTCTGACAGAAATACGACCAAGAGCTTGTCATTTTTGCCACTGGATAAGGATAAACTACAAGTAATGTATCTAGAGTATCTCGACATCCTTTCTTTGACTGGACGATATATCTTAATTTATTGATGCTAATTGTATCAAACTTATATTTATATGCGATACTATCCTTTGAATAATAATACCCTTTGTAAGAATCATAAATCCTCCAATTGGAATATTTCCAGCCATCATTGGTATACTTCGTTCCATCACGCATTGCAAACACATCTGTTTTGTAACATTGGTTCAACGAGTCATACTTAATGGCAGCCGTAATGGCATCCGCTCGGCGAACCCATGTGGAATCTAAAGAAGTACAATTGGTTGAGGTATCTGTAACTTTTAACCATATTTTCATGGGTTTTGTGACAACATAGGTCGACAATTTAGTACTATCCTGCCACTTGTATATAAACTTAGGTGAGTAATTGGGGGCTTGTAATTTCAAATTCAATGTGGAAGCACATTGTGTTGTTGTATCCGACAAATCTAAGATAGGACCCTGTTTGATAGTTACAATCTTACTCCTAGTAATGGTATCGACTGAACCGCAATCCAAGGTAACAGGGATTTTTAATACAACGAAGAATGAACCCAGCTTTTTGAATTTATGGACTACATTTTTACCCGTATCGGATGTTCCATCCCCGAAATTCCAACGATATCCCCGAATTTTGGGATTCCCAATAACAACGGCACCAATTTTTACATCCTCCCCAGGACACATTGTTTTTCGCGTTACAGAAATATCGAAGTTTAAATTCTCAAATACTGCACCGGCAGAATACGCATAACTCTCATAAGGTCCCACGCCATAGGCAACACAAATAAATCCACTGTCAGACGTCACCGTATTTGAACTTGGATTATTTACTTTCACCTGAGCATACGCAAATTTGCCACAAGTAACAGTAGTAAACGCGGTAGATGCCAAAGCCACGCCATTTACTTTTACTGATTTAACTGCTGACTGCGCCACCAAAATATTAACCCAGTGTTGATTCATATTTGATGTAGTTGCTGTACCCACTAAGGTGCGAATCAATCTTTGATTGACATCAGGCGACAAAAACAAGGCAGCATCACCGGCGCTACCACCCAATCCAGAACAAGCACCATTCTTCATATATTGGGCAACATAGGAAGGTTTATCGGTACGCACACATTCCGCAGTACCCGTTGTAACATCTTGATAAATCCATTGTCCGCGCTTCAAAATCGTATTTGCCAATGTACCATTAATGTACACTTTGGTAGTATCATAGGCGGCAATAACCTTATAAACATAACCCTTTGTCTGCCCGCTGAATGGCATTAAAACATACTCCTTACCCAACGCCAATGTCGGAATAACCTGTGTGTACAAGTGATCCCTTCCCGATGCACCCGAACAATTCCCTTTGGGGATATAAGATGATCGCGCTCCAGAAAAGACATTTACTTTACCACAACCTTCTACGACACGGATTCGAGTACCCGTCAAATCTCCCTTTATGGCGCCCGTAGTTGCCCATGATGTGGCAGCTGGATCGGTATTGTTCGTGCCATCTTTTGTCACTGATTGAACCTCATAAACCTGACCCTTAGAAAGTGTAACCGTAAATGGCGTTCCCGCCGTTTTGCCTCCCTTGGTATTTGCAGTTGGGGTGATTTCAACTTTTACCCCATTGTCCATCCCAATCACAACAAACTCACTCTCAGCGTAGTTCGAACCCGACGTGATCGCATTCGGTGCAAAACTTGGAATAAAAAACTCTGGCGCCGCAGGCATGCTTTCATATGGCAAAATAAACGTAGCATCCGAACGGTTTAATTCCAAATTCAAGCAGTATACATTGACAGGATCTTTGGCAACAATCCTGAGCCCTTTCTTACTATTGACATCTGTTGATGGGAACTCAGAACCTACAGGATAATAATAGGTCCTATCGACTTCAATACGATTCACCCTGCCCGCTGTAATATTTACCGTTTGATTTGAGCCCGCAACTCGAGGGTTGTCCAGGACTAATGAAGTATTCACCTCGGACGTCACAAACAACAACAAAGTATCTGGCAATCCTCCACTTCTGGTCTCCATTTCCATGAAACTCATGAAAAACGTTTTACCTGATGAGGTAATTTGAGCCTCTGATTTAGACCAAAAAATAAACAGAAATAGCACGACCAAGACGGCCGATTTTAGGGTAGATTTCATTTCAATATAAAATTTTTTACGCGTTACCTATAGGTAACGCTATTTGAGTTGTTTTCGTTGCCTTTATCCTGAATTTAATGACAATTTTGTGACATTATTTTCGCTATGTTTTCCACAACTAAAAAATAGCCCCACTAAACACTATTTCGTCATCTAAATAAATAGCCACAAATTGGCCCGAAGTTATTGATTTCTGTGGCGCCTGAAAGACCACTTGATACCCCAATTCATGCACCTCCAAAGTACATGATACCGATGTTTGTCGATACCTATACTTGCACATTAAATCACTAGAATTCAACACCTTAGACCTCATACTTGGCCGGACCCAACACGACTCATTTTCGAGTACAAACAATCCCATCGACAACAGCCCTGGGTGATCCTCACCTTGTCCAACAAAAATGACATTATTTGTCACATCTGTTTGTAGAACAAATAATGGCAACGG
>CANIZU010000148.1 GCA_947472115.1 Flavobacteriales bacterium
ACTGTTTCATCCATGGCCACTATGGCTACACAAATTCGGCGCGATGTTCTTCGCATGGTTCATGCTGTTTCAAGCGGTCACCCAGGTGGCTCTTTAGGCTGTGTGGATTATTTCACTGCATTGCATTTTCATTTTATGAAGCACAATGCTGCCAATTTTAACATGAGTGGAAACGGCGAAGATGTTTTCATTTTGAGTAATGGTCACATTTCGCCAGTATATTACAGCACATTGGCTCGCTCGGGTTACTTTCCCGTGCCTGAGTTAGCAACCTTCCGTAAGTTGAATACACGTTTGCAAGGTCACCCCGCTACACATGAACATCTCCCAGGGATACGTGTCGCCACGGGTTCTTTGGGTCAAGGTTTGAGTGTTGCGGCGGGTTTGGCGCTTCAGAAAAAACTCGACAAAGACGATCACACTTTATGGGTGGTTACCGGCGATGGAGAATTGCAAGAAGGTCAGATTTGGGAAGCAGTTATGTTTGCTGCCCATCGCAAGTTGGATAATATGATTGTTGCGGTTGACTTTAATCAGAAACAAATTGATGGTTCTACGGGTGATGTAATGGGATTGACCGAATGGACATCGAAGTTCTTGGCCTTTGGCTGGGAAGTACTGGAGATGGATGGCAACAATTGGGATAGCATCATGAAAGTGGTTCCCGAGGCTCAATCTAAATTGGGTGGTGGCAAACCTATTGTGATCATTATGAAAACCGAAATGGGTCAGGGTGTCGACTTTATGATGGGTACACACGCATGGCATGGTAAGGCTCCGAACGATGAACAGTTGGAACGTGCGTTGGCGCAATTGCCAGTGACGGAACACGGAGATTATTAATGGTATGATAATGGATTGACAGGCATCGAGTTATCCAAAATGAAAACTATGAGAAAAATTACCCTATTGCTCTGCTTACTGATTATGTCGTCTTTGGGCGCACAAGTAAAAAATGGGTATCCCGGACAAAAAACGCGGATGTTGTTTTTGCTTGATGGCAGTGGAAGTATGTTGGCAGAGATGGGGAATTCAACGCGTTGGGCGGTAGCTGTGACGTTGATGAATAAAATGGTTGATACGTTGCGGTCGGTTGAGAATTTGGAGGTAGGTCTTCGCGTTTTTGGTCATACCCAACCCAACGAAAAAAAGGATTGTAACGATACCAAATTAGAAGTGCCTTTTGCGCCTTTTAATCACAAGCAATTCGCGGCCAAGCTAAAGACTATCAAGCCTTTGGGATACACCTCAATTGCGCAATCGTTGTTGGCATCGGCAAAGGATTTTCCGGCAGATCCTACGGCAAGGAATATAATAATTATCATAACGGATGGGGTTGAAGAATGCGGTGGCGACCCCTGTGCAATTAGTATCGCATTGCAACAGAAGGGTATCATATTGAGACCTTTTGTGATTGGTTTGGGTACGGATAGCGAAACTTTTAGGAATGCTTATTCTTGTACCGGAAGATACTTTAATGCCGAGACGCCGGCACAATTTCAAAAGATCATTGGCGTGATTATCAACCAGGCGTTAAACAATACTACGGTTCAAATCAATTTATTGGATAATCAGGGGTTGCCTAGGGAAACCGACGTGCCGTTGACCATTTTTGATGCGGATAACGGTCAGATGGTTGAGAATGTGATACATACGATGAATGGCAAAGGCGTTCCCGATACTTTGTATTTGGATCCCGTACGTCGTTACCGCGTGGTGGCACATACCAAGCCTCAGGTGAGTTCGGAGATTATAGAGATGGTTCCGGGCAAGCATAATGTGATTCCGTTGCAGACACCCCAGGGTAGTTTGTTGTTGAAGATGGGTGGGATTACCAAATATCCTCGATTGCAGGCGATCGTAAGGAAGGGAAACACGATGCAGACGATCAACGCGCAGGAGTTCAATACATTGGAGAAGTACATTGTGGGTGGGTATGATTTGGAGATTTTGACCATTCCGAGATTGAAATTTAATGCAGTTCAAATCAAACAGAATCAAACTTTTACGATAGAGATTCCGAACCCGGGGGTATTGCAGTTGAGCATCGGAAAAGATGTTACAGGGGCAGTGTTTCAGCGGGTTGACAATAAATTAGAGTGGGTTATGGACTTGAATGGCACGGTACCAAAGCAAATGATCAATATGCAACCGGGTGAGTTTACAGTGGTATATCGCACAGCGGGGGAGACAAGAACACTTTATAGTAAATCGAAAATATTTAAAATCAATTCAGGAACTATTACGCAATTATCGATCTAACACACATGAAATCATACGAAATTTTAGGACAAAAAGACACCCGTAGTGGGTTTGGCGCTGGATTACACGAGGCTGGCAAATTGGACAGCAATGTAGTTGCATTGTGCGCAGATTTAACGGGTTCTTTGATGATGGATGCCTTCAAGGATGAATTTCCGGAGCGTTTTATTCAGGCGGGAATTGCAGAGGCAAATATGATTAGCGCATCAGCGGGTTTGGCTACGGGCGGTAAGATTCCGTTTGCGGGAACTTTTGCGAATTTCGCAACAGGTCGTGTCTATGATCAAATCAGGCAGAGTGTGGCTTATAGTCATAAGAATGTGAAGATTTGTGCTTCTCATGCCGGATTGACATTGGGAGAGGATGGCGCTACGCACCAGATTTTGGAAGATCTTGGGTTGATGAAAATGTTGCCAGGAATGGTGGTGATTAATCCTTGCGATTACAATCAGACCAAGGCTGCCACTATGGCGATTGCCAAATACGATGGTCCTTGTTATCTGCGTTTCGGTCGTCCAAAATGGCCCGTTTTCATCCCAGAAGATATGCCTTTTGAGATTGGTAAGGCGTTGATGTTGAATGAGGGGAAAGATGTTACGATTTTCGCAACAGGTCATATGGTATGGAAGGCAATTGAAGCTGGACATGCTTTGGCGGAGAAGGGAATTGATGCGGAGGTGATTAATATTCATACGATTAAGCCATTGGATAGGGATGCGATTTTGGCATCGGCGAAAAAGACGGGTTGTGTGGTAAGTGCGGAGGAGCATCAGATGAATGGCGGTTTGGGCGATAGCATTGCTCAGTTATTGGGCCGGGAGTTGCCAACACCGATGGAGTATGTGGCAGTGAATGATTCATTCGGGGAGAGCGGTACGCCGGATCAGTTGTTAGAGAAATACGGTTTAACCACGGCTGCGATTGTGGCTGCGGCGGAACGAGCGATTGCCAGAAAGGCATAAAAGGTTAAACAAATTCCATTCGTTGCGGGTCGTTTCGATGCGCAAGCGGATGTATCTTTGAGGCCCGGCGAAGCCGGGCCTCATTTATTATGGGGAAGTGAGCAATCAACGATGAATACGAGAGAAATTTTGGGTGCCTTTGCCCAAATCCAACCCATGCAGGTACTGGCGGCCGCGGCGGAGCACGCGGCCGCACCCATTCACCTCCAAGGCCTAGCTGGCTCGGGCTTCGCCCTCGCCATCGCTTCCCTCTACGCATCTACCTCCCGACCCATCATCGCCATCCTCCCTACCAAAGACGAAGCGCAGTATTTTAAATCCGACCTGGAAAATCTCCTCGTAGGGGAACCCATCTACTTCCTTCCAGATTCATACCTAAAACCCTATAACACCGCCCGCGAAAATGCCATGGGCGTGCAAGAACGCATCGAAACACTCAATGCACTTCGCAAAAATAACAAACGCATCTTCGTTACCTATGGCTCTGCCATCGCAGAATATGTGGTCGATAAAATTGAACTAGAAAAATCCTCCATCGATATCGCAAGAGGACAAAACCTCGATACCGAATTTTTGATGGAATTTCTGGAAATTAATGGATTTGAACGACGTGATTTTGTGTTCGAACCCGGTGAATTTAGCATCCGCGGGGGCATCGTAGACCTCTTTAGCTTCGCCCATGAATTCCCTTTCCGGATAGAATTGGATGGCGATATCATCGAAAGTATCCGCACGTTTGATGTCAACGACCAGCTATCGCTCAAAGAAATTGCCCACTTTTCATTGCTCCCCAATATTCAAGAACAGCGCGATGAAGAAACTACCATTTCCATCACCGATTACTTTGATGCGCAAACACTTGTAGTTTCCTTTGATCTCAGCTTTCAAATCGAAGAACTAGGCAAAGCTTGGGAAAAAACGATGCAAATTCATCAAGAAGCGGTGGATTTTGGCAGAGAAATCATTCCCAAACACCCCAAACAAATTTGGAATACGCCCAAAGGCCTGATGTCGGCACTCGAGCCTTTCACACAAATACATAATAGTGGCGCTCGACCCACCGGAAAAATAGAAATCATCGAGTTCTTGCAGCAGCCTCAACCACTGTTCAAAAGGAATTTTTCTATGCTCACCGAATGGATGCAGTCCAATAAAACGGAAGGGCTAACCACGTTGGTATTCAGTGAAAATAGTCGACAAATTGAACGATTGATCGCTATCCTCGCCGATACCCAGTCCCAAGTGACCTTTGATCCCGTTTACCAGGGTCTATCTTCTGGATTTGTGGATCGCGACGTAAAAATTGCATTTACCACCGAGCATCAGCTGTTCGATAAATACTATCGTCCGCGGGGACGACAAAAATATTCGTCTCAAACATCGCTCACTTTAAGAGAACTTAAACACCTCAAACCGGGGGATTTTGTAACCCATATCGATCATGGCATCGGCAGATTTGCGGGCCTTGAAAAAATGGATGTGCACGGGGTTAAGCAGGAAGTGGTGCGCATCGTTTATAAAGACAACGACCTACTTTATGTGTCGGTGAACAGTCTGCACAAAATAAGTAAATACACAGGAAAGGACGGTACACCCCCAAGTATGCACAAGTTGGGGAGTCCGCAGTGGGATAAGCAGAAAAAGGCGACCAAGAAAAAGGTCAAGGACATTGCGCGGGAGTTGATTGCTTTGTATGCCAAGAGAAAAGCGCAGCAGGG
>CANIZU010000149.1 GCA_947472115.1 Flavobacteriales bacterium
CCCGGCGTGGTATATGGCATCGACAATATGATTGGTGAGCGCGGTGAATATCGCGTATTGATCAAAGCGAATGATATCAAGAAAAAATGGCCTTTGCAACTAAAAGTCGGTATTGGTGCAAGGGGATATATGCAACTCAAGACAGTACCTATTTGGTATGAACTGTGGCGGATATTAAATGGATTTCCCGCAGATTTTTATATTCCTACGCTGCAAAAAGACAACCCTAAGAAATGAAAAAAGAAACCCAACTACATCAATTCCAGGTGCTTGATTCCAAGTGGTTTAAGATATTTTGCAGGAGATTTTGGGCTATCTCGAGCTTATTTTTCAGTGCGCTAACTGTTACTGGACAATCCTCATCAGACATTAACGATAGTAGTATCACCATTAAATTGTACGATGTTGTAAATCAAGTCCTGGCCTATCATCCAAGCATCAAAGAGGCGAAGCTAAACCGACCTATTGCAGATGCTAATTTGATGGCTAGCAAAGGGGCGTTTGATCCTAGCATTGCATTTGTGCGGGGCGACAATATTTCAACCAAGGATAACCAATACCAAAGTCAATCTGTTGATTTAAATGTGCCATTATATACTGGCGGCAATGTAAAATTGGGCAACCGTAATTACAATGGCAGTTATTATTCTGAATCTGGGAACAACTTTATTGAAGCGGAGATTCCCCTATTGAAGAATTTAATTACCGATTATCGAAGAACCACCTTGGCGAAAGCGAAGTTAAATATTGGCATGGGTGAAGCATATCGTGACCAAATGGTAAATGATGTGATGTATGCGGTAGTTTTGACCTATTCTGAGTGGTTTTTGGCCTATGAATCGGCGAATCGGGTTAGTGAAGTGGCGGCTTTGGCTAAACAACGACAATTGGGACTACGTCAGTTATTGCTATCCGGTGCAGGGAATGCGGTGGACACGATGGAAACTTTTGTTCAATGGCAGCAATACGAGGCCAAGAGAAGGCTATATGAATGGAAAACCGAAAAACAACGTTTGTTGCTCAGTATGTATTTGTGGGATGCGAATGGAAATCCGGTGGAGCCTGCAACCCAATCTAGGCCCAGCAGGCTAGGTATGGACTGGGTGGACAGCCTCGTACAAGAAGCACATAGCTCCCTATTCTCAACAGACTCCACTCCTATTATTCAACCTAGCATCCAAATGAGCAGAATCAAATTACAATCCTCTAAACTGGATTTTCAACTCGCGAAGAATCAAATGCTCCCTAATCTCGATTTGAAATATCGCTACTATCAACCAGGCAATTTGAGCAACCCTAATCCTATCAATATGAATGAAACCTATGGTTTTGGCCTGAGTTTCCAAACCGGTATTTTTGTTAGGCAGCAACGAGGTCAATACAATATGATGAAATTTGGCATCGCACAACAAGAACTCAATCTTCAAAACAAACTCCGTAACTATCAAGTCAAATCGGACGCCCTCTATAAGGAATACACCATCATTTCTGAGCAATCCAAACAGTGGAATAGCGTAGCCGAAAACCAGTGGAAATTGTATTCCATGGAAAAGCAACGACTTGAAGCAGGTGATGTCAACTTTTTCATTCTTAACACCCGTGAAATACGACTACTCGATGCGCAATTGACGGCGTTGGATTATGGCTTTCAACGACAAGAATCGGGAATCAATTATTTGTATTATTTGGGTTGGCTGAGGATGCGCTAAGTCATCCCTTCATTCGTTGTTAATTTGTGGATAATACCTACCCCATTTCCGCTGTAATCGTGGGGTTTTAAGGTATTTTTACGAATCAAATAATAACAACAAAGTCAGATGACGGAAGATTTAAGTAGAGCGAATTATGACGCGGACAATATTCAGGTATTAGAAGGGTTAGAAGCGGTTAGAAAAAGACCTGCCATGTACATTGGTGATATTAGCGCAAAAGGCTTACATCACTTGGTTTACGAGGTGGTTGATAACAGTATCGATGAAGCATTAGCGGGTCACTGTAAAAACATCAAGGTTTTCATTTTACCAGACAATGCCATTCGCGTTGAGGACGACGGTCGTGGTATCCCTACCGGATTGCATACCAAAGAAAATCGCAGTGCATTGGAAGTGGTAATGACGGTGTTGCACGCTGGAGGTAAATTCGACAAGGATACATATAAAGTATCGGGTGGTTTACACGGTGTGGGTGTGAGTTGTGTGAATGCACTTTCAACCGATTTAAAAGTTACCGTTTACCGCGAAGGAAAAATCTTCCAACAAGAATATAAAATTGGAAAACCTCAATATCCAGTAAAGGAAATTGGCGTTTCTGATCGTAGAGGTACAGTGGTTGAATTCACGCCAGACAATACCATTTTCCAAGTCACTGAATACAACTTCGATACTTTACAGAATCGTCTGAGAGAATTGTCTTACCTAAACAAAGGAATCCGTTTGTCGTTGTGCGATGAGCGCGAAGCCGAAGAAGACGGTTCTTTCCGCAGCGTTGAATACTATAGCGAAGGCGGTTTGAAAGAATTCGTAACCTTTATCGATGGAACTCGTGAAAAATTGATCCCCTTCCCAGTGTATGCTGAAAGCGACAAGCATGGTATTCCAGTGGAGATTGCTTTCCAGTACAATACGGGTTATGCAGAGAACTTGCACTCGTATGTCAACAACATCAACACAATCGAAGGTGGAACGCACGTAGCGGGCTTTAGAAGGGCCTTAACGCGTACATTGAAATCCTATGCCGAACGGATGAAGTTGCTGGAAAAAGTGAAAATTGAAATTTCGGGCGATGACTTCCGTGAGGGATTAACCGGTGTAATTTCGGTGAAGGTGCAAGAGCCACAGTTCGAAGGCCAGACCAAAACTAAGTTGGGTAATAACGAGGTAATGGGTGCTGTAGATATGACCGTGGGTGAAATGCTCGACAACTACTTGATGGAAAACCCCAAAGAAGCTAGAATTATTGTCGACAAAGTAATCATCGCCGCCCAAGCCCGTGCCGCAGCTAGAAAAGCGCGCGAAATGGTACAGCGTAAAGGTGCAATGAGCGGAATGGGATTGCCAGGTAAATTGAGCGATTGCTCAAAGACCGATCCAGCCGCTTGTGAGATTTTCTTGGTAGAGGGAGATTCAGCGGGTGGAACTGCCAAGCAAGGTCGTGACCGAGAATTCCAAGCCATCCTTCCTTTGAGAGGTAAAATATTGAACGTTGAGAAGGCTTTGGAGCACAAAATCTATGATAACGAAGAAGTAAGAAATATGTTCACAGCCATGGGGGTTCACATTGGAACCAACGAAGAAGGCGAAAAGGAACTCAATCTTTCCAATTTAAGGTATCATAAAATCGTAATTATGACGGATGCCGACGTGGATGGTTCGCACATCAGAACCTTGATCCTTACACTATTCTTCCGCCACATGAAAAAACTAATCGAAAATGGTCACTTGTATATCGCAACGCCTCCTTTGTACTTGGTTAAGAAAGGCAAAGAAAGCAGATATTGTTGGGATGATAACGGACGTGATATCGCCATTAAAGATTTGGCAAAAGGCGGTAATGAGGACAGCGTAGGTGTTCAACGATACAAAGGTTTGGGTGAAATGAATGCCGAGCAGTTGTGGGAAACTACGATGGATCCATCTAGGAGGACTTTGAAGCGTGTAGCATTGGATAGCGCCGCTGAAGCCGATAGAATTTTTAGCATGTTAATGGGTGACGATGTTCCGCCGCGCAGAGAGTTTATCGAAGCAAACGCGAAATACGCCAAGATCGACGTATAACGATTTGGGATTTTCTCCCAGAAAATACTTTATGAATTATTGAAATCGAATGGCCCTGGAAGGGGTCATTCTTTTTATCCACTGCACTGGAATCAACGCAGCCATCACACTTGCCAGAAGTACGCCCAAGTTGACAATTACGATAGCCCAAGGATTGATATCAACCATTACATATTGAACAAAGTACACGTCTTGGTTTAGGGTTAAAAAGTGAGTTTGCTGCTGAATCACACAGAGTAGAACGGCCAAGGCATCACCAATTAACAAACCCAATCCAACGATGTAAGCACTTTGCCAAAGGAATATGCGTTGCAAGCTACCGACGCTACTTCCCATGGCTTGGGCAATACCAATGAACGATGTTTTTTCTACCATTAGGATTAACAAGATGGTCGACATGGCAATAAGTGCTACCAATGCCATCAGAGTTAGGATCACCCATACGTTTGTATTGAGGATCGCCAACCAATCATAGATTTGTCGGTGAAACTGTCTTGAATCCGAAATCCGCAGTTCACCAGCGGCGGTTTGCATGGAGATTGCGGCCAGGTTGATTGGAGAATCTTTAGACTCCCAGAGTTCAATTTCTGTAAAACCGGCTTTGGGTTTGAGGTATTTCTGAACGAGTGCCAATTCCGCGTACACCACTTGGTTGTCGATCTGCTCAATTCCCGTTTCAAATATTCCGGCGATGAGCGGCCGCGCTGCGCGCGGCCGCCCCCTACCCGACGAATCCTCCACAAAAAATACAAACGTGGCCCTATCACCTGTATCTAACTGTAATCGCGACGATAGCGACTTAGAAATAAATACCCACGGCTCATTTTTTATCACCGATGAATCCAATTGCCTCAGTAAAAAGCCATTCATACAATAATGAAAATCATCGTAACCCATCCCCTTCGCCACAACCCCATCAATATCCACATCGCCTTTAATAATCCCCGCCTTGCTCGC
>CANIZU010000150.1 GCA_947472115.1 Flavobacteriales bacterium
AAAGGTTGCATGGTCATCAAACCCTATGGCTATGCCATCTGGGAGAAAATGCAACGTCAACTCGATGATATGTTCAAAGAAACAGGTCACGTCAATGCCTATTTCCCGCTGTTCGTCCCCAAAAGCCTCTTCGAAAAAGAAGAAAAAAACGCCGAAGGCTTTGCCAAAGAATGCGCCGTGGTTACGCACTATCGCCTTAAAGCAAACCCTGATAAACCGGGTCATTTGATGGCCGACCCCGATTCCAAATTGGAAGAAGAACTTATAGTACGCCCTACCTCCGAAGCCATTATCTGGAATACATACAAAAATTGGATTCAGAGCTATCGCGATCTACCCATTCTAATTAACCAATGGGCCAATGTGGTTCGATGGGAAATGCGCACCCGATTGTTTTTGCGTACGGCAGAATTCTTGTGGCAGGAAGGACATACCGCGCATGCGACCAAAGAGGAAGCATTGGTGGAAGCCCGTAAAATGCTGGAAGTGTATTCTGAATTTGCGGAAACCTTTATGGCTGTGCCGGTAATCAAAGGCGTAAAAACCGAAAAAGAACGCTTTGCAGGTGCCGATGATACCTATTGCATCGAAGGGATGATGCAAGATGGAAAAGCGCTGCAAATGGGAACAAGTCACTTTTTGGGACAGAATTTCGCCAAGGCTTTTGATGTGAAATTTCAAAGCAAAGAAGGTAAGTTGGAATATGTTTGGGCCACTAGTTGGGGCGTTTCTACTCGATTGATGGGTGCGTTGATAATGACACATAGCGACGATGAAGGGTTGGTATTGCCACCAAAATTGGCACCGATTCATGTCGTTATTGTCCCTGTATATCGCAGTGATGAAGATTTAGAGAAGATCAATGAGGCCATGAAGCCACTGTCGGTTCAATTAAAAGCATTGGGATTAACGGTTAAGTTTGATGATCGCGATACCTACAAGCCTGGCTATAAGTTTGCTGAATGGGAATTGAAGGGTGTACCTGTTCGATTAGCGGTGGGTATGCGTGATTTAGAGTCTGGCACGGTTGAAGTCGCTCGTCGTGATACCAAGGAGAAGTTTATTGTCGCCATGGATGATCTCCAACCTCGCATCGTTTCGTTGATGGATGAAATTCAGCAAAATTTGTTTGATCGCGCAGCAAAATATCGTGAAGAGAAAACCCAGGAGGTGAACAGTTGGGATGAATTTTTGGAGGTGATCAACGTAAAAGAGGGATTTGCCATTGCGCATTGGGATGGAACGGGAGAGACCGAAGAGAAGATCAAGGAGTTGACCAAGGCCACCATTCGTTGTATTGCGATTGATCAGAAATTGGAAGATGGGGTTTGCGTATACTCAGGAAAGCCAAGCACGGGCAGAGTGGTATTTGCGAAAGCGTATTAATTGCAAGTATTTGACTGCTAATTAACGCAAAAATATCGTTTAATCGATGGTTGCCTGCTTACGGTTACCAAGGTAAGCTTGGGTAAAAATGGCACCTAGGATGATTGATGCACCGGTATAAAACCAGATATTTAAGTCTTTGTTTTCTTGAAAAATCGCAGCACCTAAGACGATTCCATAGATTGGTTCGAGGTTTACGGTGAGGTTAGCGGTAAAGGCACTAAGCTGATTTAGGGCATAGGTTCCCAAGTAAAAGGTGAGGTTAGTGCATAGCAATGCGAGCAGAATAATCCAAATTAAATCCCAAGGACCGGATGCGATATTTTCTAACGAGAGAGAATCAAAATTTAGGGAAGGCAGCCAAGGAATATGGTCGGTTGAAATCAGGGCGACAACTACTGACAAAACGAGAGCTCCCGAAATCATTTCCAAGGTGGAGATGGCAAGGGGTTTGGCACGATGAATATTGGCCTTATTGAGCGTAGTAAATGTAGCGGCGAGAGCGGCACTTAAAAGTCCGGTGATGACGGCCCATCCGTAAGAAACATCGCCGACTTTGGCCACGTGACCCGGTTGATTTTCGGGCAGTGAGAAATAGATAAACAGGATTCCGAGGACCACAATCAGGCCCATATAAATATCTCTTTTGGAGAAGGGCTGTTTGAGTACAAGGGGTTCAATGATTGATGCAAAAAAGGATGCGGAGCCCAAGCAGGCCAAGGTCACGGAGACAGAATTGCCCAATTTGATGCTACCATAAAAGGTAAGCCAATGTGCGCAGACCAGTAGTCCAATGCCTAAAAAGATAAATATCGTATTAAGAGAAAGACCTTTAAGCGACTTCCAAACGGGGGGCATCAACAAATAAATGATGGCGGTAAGCATCATTCTATGCCAAACCAAGGTAATGGAACCGTAAGAAATGAGCTTGCCTAAGATGGCTGTAAACCCCCAAAGGAACACGGCAACATGCAGTGCGATAAATGCTTTGGTTCTAGGAGAAGTTTCGGAAGCCATAACCTGTTTAAAAAATCAAGGCCGCTGATTAAAGCGGCCAGGATGTTGGTATATAAAAGCGCGTAACAGTTGGCGTTATCGAAATAACCGATAACAATACAAATATAACGATTTTGGAAAAAATTGCAAAATAATTTAATTGAATTTTCCTTTGTAACGGTCTTTGATTTCGTTCACAATGGTGCGCAATTCTTGTTCTTTGTCTTTGTTCATGACCAATAAAACCTCATCGGATTCAACGATCACAATGTTGTCTACGCCATTCACTACAATTAACTTATTGGAGTTGTTGAATACCATTGATTCTGAGGTGTTATAGGTGTGGATGTTCTTTCCAATGAGTGCATTGTTTTTATCGTTTCGCTCACTCACATCCCACAAACTCTTCCAGGTTCCCAAATCGTTCCAGCCAAAATTGGCGGGCATCACAAAAACGTCCTTCTCTTTTTCGAGTACGCCATAATCGATGCTAATGCTCGGAGTGAGCGCATAGGCCTGCTCTAATTGGTTGTTGTATTCTGGACTGTCTGGGTGCACATCGGCAAAAATCTGATAGATTTCAGGTAGATGCTTTTCGATGCTATTGTTGATGGCTTTGATACTCCATACAAATATGCCGGCGTTCCATAAGAACTCTCCGCTTTCGAGGAAGCTTTTGGCGATTTCTTCGGAGGGTTTTTCAGTGAAAGTTTTCACGCGATGTAAACCACGAGGATCTAATTCAGGATTGAACTGGATGTATCCATAGCCTGTATCGGGGCGGGTAGGTTTAATACCCAATGTGACCAAAGCATCGTTATTGGCAGCAAAATCCATCGCCTGTAACGAAGTTTCGATAAAAGCCATTTCATTGCTAATGAGGTGATCGCTAGGTGCAACCAAGCAAACGGCATCAGGATTCAGCGTTTGGATATGTCGGTTCGCAAGGGCAATACAAGGTGCGGTATTTTTCGCTAGGGGTTCGTGCAAAATCCTAGAAATATGCATTTCCGGGATATGTGATTGCACTAGGGGGACATAATCTGTATTGGTAACCACGAAGATGTTTTCTTTTGGTACCATATGACTAAATCTGTTATAGGTCTGTTTTATCAGGGATTCCCCTGTCCCCATAATATCAATGAACTGCTTGGGGAAACTCTTTTTACTTACTGGCCAGAACCGACTGCCGATTCCTCCGGCCATTATCAAAACGTAATTGTTTTTGTTTAGACTCATAAAATACCCTCTTTGTAAAGGTCGTGCAAATGTACCATTCCAAAGTAAATAGTTTGTTGTGTTATTATAATTTGGGTGATTTTCTTCTCCTGCATCAATGCGGCAACTTCGGTGGCCATGATATCAGTTTCTACAGTAATTGGCGATTTCCCCATAATGTTCTCGGCCGAAAGATGATCAAAGGTGTCGTGGTTTTCTAACATCCTCCGAATATCCCCATCGGTTACGATGCCTATCACTTTGTTATTCTCATCCACCACGGCAGTTGCTCCCAATCGGTTTTTAGTGATTGTAAGAATGACATCTTTCCAGGGGGAAGAGGCATGCACTGAAGGTTTGGCGTTCTGCTCAGCGATGCTACCACATTGTAAATACAATCGCTTTCCCAAGGCACCACCTGGGTGGTATTTCGAGAAATCGTCGCTGGAGAATCCCCTCATTTGTATCAAAGCAACGGCAAGGGCATCGCCCATAATCAATTGTGCAGTTGTGCTGGTTGTTGGGGCGAGGTTGTTGGGGCAGGCTTCGCGATCAATGGATGTATTTAAAACAAAATCCGAAAGTTGAGCGAGGCGGCTGTTGGTATTTCCTACCATGGCAACCAAGGTGTTATTGAATCGCTTTACCAAAGGAGCCAGAGCAATGATTTCTGGGGTAGTTCCACTTTTAGAAATGGCAATTATAATGTCGTTTTTTTGGATCATTCCTAAATCACCATGGATGGCATCGGCGGCGTGCATAAAGAGTGCAGGCTGACCGGTACTATTAAGCGTGGCGACGATTTTTTGGGCGATGATGGCGCTTTTGCCAATGCCTGTAAATATGGCACGACCATGATTGGAAAGTAACAATTGAACTACGGAAACAAAGTCGTTATCGATGTAGTTTTTTAGTGATTGCAGTGAATCCAATTCATCGGTGATGGCTTGAACTGCGTATTTTTTGATCAAATCAGTTGAATTTGAAGGGAGCGACATCAATTTTTGTTGCAAATTAACCAAAAATATCAGCAGCGTTTGGAAA
>CANIZU010000151.1 GCA_947472115.1 Flavobacteriales bacterium
ATCGATGAGAAAGATACTGCCAAGCGCAATGCCATCGATGCCAAAGTAAAACAAGCACAAAGAGATTCGAAGTTGGTGGTGTTGTTGAAGAACGACGACAAAGCATCGTATCGCAATGTGATTGACGTGATGGACGAATTTATGATTTGCCAGATCGCCAAGTATTTTGCTGTGGACGAGGGAATGGCTCCGCTTGAAAAGAAGCTTATTGATCTAAAAACTAAATCCTAATCGCTATGTCAGAAAGTTTGATGAACAAATGGGACCAAGTGCAATCTCCAGCGCGTAACGAACTGGTGTTTGCCGATCGATTTAAGGAGTACGGAGCGTATCAGATTCGCAAGAGCTTTAACAAGAACCAAACGATGGCAACAATTATTGCGCTATCGATTACAGGCTTGTTTTCTGCGGCACCGATTATTTATGATTTTTTCTTTCCAACGGAGGTTGAACACAAAACAGTATTGAAAGTAACCAATATTGATGATGTGAAAGCACCTGAGGAAGAGGAGAAAGAACCAGAAAAGCCAAAGATTGAAGAGCCAGAACCACAAGTTGCTACACAGCAATATGTTGTTCCCAGGATCAATCCAGAGGCCACTACCGAGGATGTAATCATTCCTCCCGATGAGATTAAAACTACCGGTAAGGATACCAAGGAAGGTGGCGATGAATTTGAAGCTCCAGACTTTAACGAAAGCGGTGGTGGTCCAACAGGTGGGGGTGATAACATTGCAACGAACGTTCAGATTAAAGCCAACTACCCTGGTGGTGAAGCCGCATTTAGAGACTACGTGGCAGGTGAGTTTATTTATCCTCAACGCTGTCAAGACGAAGGAATCAATGGTTCTGTAATGCTTCGTTTTGTGGTAGATGAAGCAGGTAGAATTTCACGTGTTCAAGCCATTGAAGAGACCAAGAGTTGTCCAGAATTTACCGCTGAGGCAATTCGAGTTTTGAAAAAGTCTCCTCGCTGGGTGCCTGGCCAGAACAACGGAAACTTCCTGAAATCTTGGAGAGAAATTCCTATTAAGTTGTCGGTTGATTAAATGGGCGCTTTTGCGTACAGTTTTTCGCCAAAATCCATAGTGAAAGCGGGCCGCATGCGGCCCGCTTTCTTTTTTTATCCAATTGCTGTTTTGTGAATTGAAAGCAATGGTGATTACCTTTGCTTGGATGACAGTTGCCGGACCCTTGTTGAGTATTCGAAATTTGAAGATTTCTATCAATGGGAATTCCTTGCTTACATTGGACGCTTTGGATGTGAATCCCGGTGAAATACATGGAATTATTGGGGAGAGTGGCAGTGGTAAGTCGTTAACGCTGTTTGGCGTAATGGGTTTGTTGTCGCCTGCGCTCACCATGGAAGGTTCCATTCAATTTAACGGGATGGAAATGCGTGGTTTGGGTCAAAACGCCTGGCTTGGCATCCACGGCAAAGAAATTGGGATGATATTTCAGGAGCCAATGACGGCTTTGAATCCCCAGATGCGCTGCGGAAAACAACTTATGGAGTCGGCTTTAATTCACGAGCCAGATTTGGATCTAGCCAAGGAAAAAGTGGAGCGAAAGTTGACGCAATTGGGGTTGGGAGAGATTTTAGATAGGATTTTGAGTGCCTATCCGCATCAACTCAGTGGCGGACAGCGTCAGAGAGTTATGATAGCCATGGCTTGTGTCCACGAGCCACCATTGATCTTGGCTGATGAACCTACCACGGCTTTGGATAGTTTGGCCAGGCAGCAGGTGATGCGCGATTTGGAGCGGATTTGCAAGGATCAGGGCAGTGCATTGCTATGGGTGAGTCATGAATTGGATTTGGTAAAGCAATATGCGGAAGGAGTAACGGTTTTACGGAAGGGAATATGCATGGCTCAGGGGGATAAAGATGAGGTGTTTGGGGTAAGTGCACATCAATATGTAAAAGAATTGATTGAGGCGATGCCAAGTGGCGTTTGGGTGAAGTCCTTGGATGAATATATTCCGGTGTTGGAAATCCGCGACTTGGGGAAAACGTATCAACAAAAGGGTTGGGAGGTCAAGGCGCTGCGAGGGTTTACAGATGTTTTGCATCGTGGTGAGACACTCGCAATTGTCGGTTTGTCAGGCTCAGGAAAAAGTACATTTGCCAAAATTTTGGTGGCCTTGGAGTTGCCCACGGAGGGATCGGTCTTGTTGAATGCGGAATCGTTGAAACGGAAACCACCTACGGGAATTCAGATGGTGTTTCAGGATCCATATTCTTCCCTAAATCCCAATGATAAATCTATAGATGCGGTATCGGAAGTGGTGAAATTTGTTAAAAATTGTAGTAAAGAAGAGGCGGAAAATCGTAGCAAGGAATTGCTTTCGGAAGTGGGTTTTGATTTGCGATTGGCTAGTGCTTATCCACATGAAATGAGTGGGGGTCAACGACAGCGACTGTGCATTGCGCGGGCCTTGGCATCGGACCCAAAGGTGTTGATTTTGGACGAGGCAGTGGCGGCATTGGATCCTTTGGTTCAGAAGCAAGTATTGGATTTATTGCTTGGCTTGCAGCGGGATCGTGGATTGGCTTATATTTTCATTACACACAACTTGGAAGTAGCTAGAGCCATCGCGCATCGCATCGTATTTTTGGAAAAAGGAGAGCAACAGCCCTTGCCGGAAGATTGGCGAAGTGTTTGATTTATTAAACAACCGCTGCGTTGTGCATAGTCGCTTCTAAATCGCAGATTTCCACGCATTATTATTGTATCTATGATCAATTGGAAAAAGTATGCAGTGAAAGGTAGTGTGATGGTGCTGATGAGTTTGATTTACAGTAATCCATCGCTAGGTCAGACCAATCCATCGGAGATGGTAATCGAAATTGAGCACAAAGTAAAAAAGGGGGAAACCCTATATGCCATAGGCAAGAAATACCATTGTAGTATTGAGGAATTGAAGGCGTTGAACCCGGATATCGGGATGTTGAAGCCGGGTATGCGCGTGAAGGTGAAGCAGAAAACCAAGAAGCCAATAAAGTCTGAACCGATTGCTGCGCCTCGCTTAAATCCTGTGGAGGAAACTTCTGGGGCGATGGTAAAAGAGGATGATGGCAAAGCGTTTGTTGATGCGAAACCTGTCATTGTGGGTGTTGATTCATCGATGCTCCAAAAGCCTGTTGCGATGTTGGATGTGCAAATGGCTCCGGAAAATACATTTGACCATGTGGTAGAGAAAGGACAGAGTTTGTTTAGTATTTCGAAGAAATATGGTGTTTCGGTGGCGGAGATTAAGACAATAAATCGGTTGACATCGGAGCAGCTTTCGATCAATCAGAAATTGTGGATTCCTAAAACGGATAAGTCGCTTGCGGCCTTAAAACCAGCAAAAATGGATTCGGTGACGATTGCAAAAACATCAATTACCCCCGTGATTGTTAGGGAGGCGGATGTGCCAAATACGCAAAAGGTGTCGGGCATTGTTGCCGTTCCAACGGATAAAACTTTGGTGCCAACGGACAATCAAGGTGGAATGCCGGAGCAGGTTCAGGCGGTAAAGGTGAAATCGGCGATGCGGGAGTATGAAAAGATGGTGACGGCTCAAATTGGATATGAAGGGATTCAGCCAGATCGTTCATGGGTGATGATGAATAATCACAAGAAGGGAGAGGTGATTGCGGTGGTAAATACGGCGAACAAGAAGATGGTTTATTGCACGGTAATTGGGTCGCTGCCGGAGAAGGGAAATAAGCAAATTGCGATCAGTCAGTCTGTGGCCGACCGTTTGGGTATTGCGCAGCAGAACGCTACCTTGCAGATTCGTTATGTGGCCCCTTAAGGCGTTTGATTTAAAGTTTTGGTTGAAGACCGATGTGCTCTTATGGGTATCATTGGGATGTATCCATTTTTCGCCCGCTTTGGCGTCGATGGGATTGATTGCCTATGTATTTCAGTTGTGGGTTTGGGGCGAGAAGGTTGAGGAATCGTCTGCGTTTAGATGGTTGTGGTGGGGGGTAGCGCTGTGTGTGGGATGGAATATGTGTGTGATTTGGATGAGTGGTTACTGGCCATGGTCGGTGGGTGTTGGAGGGGTTTCCGGGGTGACAATGGATGTTGCGGGCGGGTTATTGGAGAAGGAGGATGAGATGGGCCGGATGGCATTGGACAAGGTGTTAATTAAACTTCCTCTATTATTGGTTGCGATGGCATATGGATGGGGGAGGCGGTTACGGACGATATTCGGTAAGGGTTGGTTTTTGGGGGTGCTTCCGCTGATTTGGGTGGGGGTGAGTAGTGTGATTCATTATTTCCAGCATCGAACATTTTACGATCAAATGGTACTCGAAAGCAAGCCGATTCCACTGTACTCTGGCGTGTATCATATTGAATTTGCGACAATAATGGGGGTGATGGTCTTGTTGATGATCAGAGGATTGATTCAGAAGGATTTTCGGGAAAACTATTTGGCGATGGCATCGGTTGCAGTGCTTGTGCTCTGTATGCATGTTTTGGGTTCACGAACCGGATTGATATTGGTATACATCGGCGGCGCATTGATGGTTGGTAAATGGGCTTACGGTAGGCCTGAGATACGACGTAGCATTTTGCTTGTTTTGCCACTTTTGA
>CANIZU010000152.1 GCA_947472115.1 Flavobacteriales bacterium
CCTTCTTTCAATAAATCGATGCCAATGTTCTCCTTTGTGTGATGAAACTTTAACCAAGGCGGGCGCTTCTGCCTCTTCGTTGGCTTGAAATGAACCCTGCGCCATGGTTTTCCATAGATTCACGACCATCACGATGGCGCCCGACAAGTAGAGCAAACCGCCCAAACTTCGAAGCATGTACATCGGCGCAATCATTTTCACCGTATCTAAAAATTGATATTGCAAAACACCTTCGGGTGTAAATGCCTTCCAGTTAAGCGCTTGAGTAAACCCAGCCCAATACATTGGAACCGCATAGAATATAATCCCCAACGTACCCAACCAAAAGTGCGTATTGGCCAATGTCTTACTATACAATTCCGTACGCCACATTCTGGGTATCAACCAATACAAAACTGCAAACGTCAGAAAACCATTCCATCCCAAAGCCCCCACATGCACGTGTGCTATCGTCCAATCGGTAAAGTGAGAAATCGCGTTTACGTTTTTCAAACTCAAAAGCGGGCCTTCGAAAGTGGCCATACCATAAGCGGTTATCGCAACCACCATGAATTTCAACACCGCATCTTCCCTCACCTTATCCCACGCACCTCTCAATGTGAGCAATCCATTGATCATACCGCCCCAACTTGGCGCAATCAGCATTATCGAGAAAACCACACCCAAACTCTGGGCCCAATCGGGCAAAGCAGTATAGAGCAAGTGGTGAGGTCCGGCCCAGATATAAATGAAAATCAATGCCCAAAAGTGAATGATTGATAACCGATACGAATACACCGGTCGATTCGCCGCTTTAGGCAAGAAATAATACATCAAACCCAAATATGGCGTTGTTAAAAAGAAAGCGACCGCGTTATGACCATACCACCACTGAACCAAGGCATCTTGAACCCCAGCGTACCAACTGTAGCTCTTCATAAATTCGATAGGCAGTTCGATGCTATTGACGATGTGAAGCATCGCGACAGTAACCCAAGTGGCGATGTAAAACCAAATCGCGACGTATAGATGTCCTTCACGACGTTTCAAGATTGTGCCGAACATATTCACCCCAAACACCACCCAAATCAAAGTGATAGCGATATCTAAAGGCCATTCCAATTCGGCATATTCTTTACCCGTTGTGTAGCCCATCCACAAAGACAATGCGCCAAAAAGAATGATTAGTTGCCAGCCCCAGAAGTGGATTTTGCTGAGTAAATCACTATAAAGTCGTGCTTTACACAATCGCTGGAGAGAATAATAGACTCCCAAGAAGATTCCATTTCCCACAAAAGCGAAAATCACTGCATTGGTGTGAACCGGCCTCATCCGGCCAAAGGTGGTAGGCGCCCAGTCGAAATTCAACGCAGGAAAAGCCAACTGCAGCGCAATTAGCAATCCAGCCAAAAATCCAACGATGCCCCAAACCATGGTTGCCATAGCAAACCATTTTACAATTTTGTTGTCGTACGAAAAGCGTTCTAGTTGCATAGGGTTATTTATTTTTTGATAAGTTAATTTTTGATTTTTCCCGATTTGATGCGGGTTTGTGTTCCATTAATATGCGAAAACCATCGGCCTCTAAATCATCGAACTGCCCCTTTTTTACACTCCACAAATAGGCCAACAAGAAGCCTCCTGCGATACAAATGCTACAAATCATGAGAATAATTACAACCGACATAGGATGTTTGGATTTCTTGATTCAAAGTGAAGAATTTTCGCCGACCCGTTCAATGACAAACCTCAATTGAAAGGCTGATATTTATCATGTTTTTCAGAGTTTCAACCCCTCCCGCCAACCGCCAAAAAGGGTCGCAATCCATGTATATAATACTATAGTTATGGAACTCGCCGGCATCAGTATGGCCGCGATCATGGGATTCAAATTGCCACTAACGGCAAAACTCAAACCCAACACATTATATAATATGCTTATAAAAAAGCTCCACCAAATCACTCGCTTGCCCCGTTTTACAATTCGCCACAGTGAATCCAATGTAGACAATGAGCTTCCCATGATAATCGCATCGCAACCCGGAGAGAAATAACCCAGATCATCGGAAACAGCAATCCCAAAATCCGCCTCCATCAGGGCTCCAGCATCGTTCAACCCATCGCCCACCATCATCACTGACACTCCTTTTTGCTTCAGTTCTTTCACAAAATTTTGCTTTTGATGCGGTTTCTGTTGGAACAAAAAATCCGTATTGGGAGGCATCAGATTTTCCAAAAGCAATCGCTCGCCATCGGTATCTCCGCTCAACAAATTCAAGCGAACTCCGCCTTTTAAGAGCCGATGAAACATGCCTTGTAATCCATCTCGAAATGCACTGCTGAGCACAAATCGACCTACAACTACATCCTCAATGGCAACCCAGATTTCGCTCCCGCCTTTCAAGCTATCAACCCGCTCGTCTTTAATTTCGGGAGTCGTAATTAGACCTTTATCACCAACAGACACATTTTCGCTCAACCCCACAAAATTCTTGCTACCCAATCGATACAAAAGCCCGTCGATTTTACCACTAACCCCATTTCCCACCAAATTTTTCAATTCAGTGACAGGCACTTTCGGTCGGTTCAACCAATCACCCACTTTCCTTGCATAAGGATGCACACTTTCTGTGGCCAAAGCAGCAATCGCATCCCATGTATGTGAATCTAGCGCTCGCCCTTCAAATTCAATATTGGGTTTAGACGACACAGTGAGTGTCCCCGTTTTATCGAATACAGCAACAGTAACCTTTCTCCATTGATCCAATGCTGATGCCCCTCGAACATAAAGTCCATTCTTTGCTAATAATGTCAGCAAGTGTCCATGAGTAAAAGTGACACTTAAAAGCAAAGCGCAAGGACAAGCGACAATCAAAACAGACGTTAATGCGGTCCACACTTTCGTTGGGTCTGTAAATTTCCAATAAACTCCGGTTGATATTGCGATGATAAAAAGCGCCATCGTAAACCACTGACTGGCTCGATGTACAAAGTCGTTTTCGATACCTGATTTTGCATCAAGGGACTTTTGCGACGATTTATTCCATAACGAAACCAAGTATCCTTGGGCCATTGACTTCTCTGCAATCACGCGAATACTCCCCGATAATTGTCGTCCACCAGCATACAACCACTCCCCAATATCTACTATCACCGGAGAACTTTCACCTGTTACAAAACTGTAATCAATTTGGGCTGTGCCATGGGCCAATCTTGAATCCACTGGAATCAATTCTTGGCTGTGAATGATTAATTCATCGTTTTTTTGGATTTCGGAGAGGGGGACATTCATCGTTTTGCCCCCCTTCCAAACCGCGGCACTTAATGGAAAATAGGAAGTATAATCTCTATCAAAGGCGATGCGTTGATAGGTTTTGTCTTGTAGGTATCGACCCAAGAGCATAAAAAATACAATCCCGCTCAGAGAATCGAAGTAACCAGGGCCCAAATGGAAATACACTTCGAATAAGCTACGACCGAAAGTGATGAGCATAGCCAGAACGATAGGAAGGTCAATGGTAAGATATTTCTTTTTCAAACCGCCCCAAGCAAGCGCATAGAATTCTTGGGCACTGAAGAACATCACAGGCAGAATCAATAGCAGATTTAGCAGTAAAAAATAGGGTTTCAAGCCATCCAAATCCGCACTACCCCACTGAAAATACTCAGGAAAACTGAGCAGCATAATATTGCCAAAACAAAAACCTGCCACCCCTAGCCGGTAGAGGCGACGCTTTGAATCGCCTTGCAACTTATTGGACTGTTCCGAATCCCCTCCAAGGTCGCTCAAACTGAAATACGGCTCATAACCGATGGCGGTTAAAAATTGCGCAATTTTTCGGGCTGACGTAAGGTTGGGATCAAAGGAAACGGTTAGCTGCTTTTGTGAAAAATTCAGCTCGCCCATGGCAACACCTGTCAGGAGTTTATGGATATTTTCAAGCAAGAAAACGCAGGAACTGCAATGAACCTGAGGTAGATAAAATACGATATGATTGTCGGTTTTGCTTTGATAAACGTATAAGCGCTCAGCGATTTTCTGATTGTCTAAAAAAGCAAATTTGTGCGCGTGGGTTCCTTTAGATACATCAAACCCCAATGCTTGATTGGCTGCGGGGCTGTTGTTTAATTCGTAATACTGACAAAGTTCGTTTTGCGACAGCAATTGATAGACTGACTTACAACCATCGCAACAAAAATCCTTGTGGTCATATTGTATAGCTCTCCGTGTTTCAGTTCCGCAATGATAACAAATATGTGTATCAACAGTTACGCCTCCCATGGGTGCAAATTGCACCCATGGGAGGCGTATTAACCATGACGTCGGCCATCCCAAAAACTGATTTTTATCAGTTTTTGGGATTAGCTCATCGTCGACAACCTACTTGGGGGAATATTGACTTCGATATCCTCATCCATCACCGTCAACCGAGCGAGCAAGTAACTCACCGTAGATTCAGCCCCTTGATTCAAGTTTACAGCTTCAATCCAAGTGAAATCAAAATACTTCTACCGGTAGCTGGAAGGATTCCTGGACCCAAATAATTAACTACTCTGCGATTGAAATAGATTTTGTTTTCCAAATTATTTACG
>CANIZU010000153.1 GCA_947472115.1 Flavobacteriales bacterium
ATTACTTTCTTGATGCTAAAGAAGGTGAATACTGGCTTTCCAACGATATGGTCTTCAGGTACATAGCCCCAATATCTAGAGTCCAAACTGTTATATCGGTTATCGCCAATCATCCAATAATATCCCATTTTAAAGGTATAACTCTTTATTTCTTCCGAGCCACCATTTGTATAGAATTTGCCATTTTGCATGGTGATTCCAGCACTTTCATATTTATTAATCGCCAACTTCAAGAAATCCCAGTTTTGGGTCGTTATAGTTATGGTTTCCCCGCGCTTTGGAAGATACACTTCACCATAATTATTCAGGTTCCATTTGGCTTTCAAAAAGTCTGTCAACGATGTGTCTGCATGGTTGTCGATGAGCTGACCATTTTCTCTCACATTCCCAGGGAATAGCACCCTTTGGTATCCAACATCAACGGTATCAGGGAATATGCTCAATACCGAAGGATTGTTCTTTAATTGCTCGTAATTCTCAGGCCAAGTAAAAATATGATAGGGTATTATGTATTTACCAGTTTTCTCTGCCGCTTTCTGAATCTGTTCTGCATTGGGTGGGAAGTTGAAATCGCCCAAATTGTTATCGGCTAAAAAGTCTTCGGTGATCGGCTCACGCATCAAAGCGAGATATCTTTTTTGCTGTTTACCCACTCTCGGTAAGGGCTTGCCATTGATATAAATGTTTCCACCCACAATCGAAACGCGATCGCCAGGAATTCCCACACACCGCTTTACATAGTTGTCTTTTTTGTCGATAGGAAGATTCAAATCCATTCCCGTCTCAGATTGTTTGTAATCGGAAATGCCATCGGCATTGGCATCGTCGTCTGCGGGCCAATTGAATACAATAATATCGTTGTTTTTAATCGTATACCAACCCGGCAGCCTCATGTATGGCAATTCCAATAAGTCGGAATAGGCCTTTACGCCCAAGATTTGTTTGGTAGATAAAACGGGGACTGAGATCGGCGACATGGGAATACGCATACCAATTTTTGCTCTGCTAACCACTAAGTAATCGCCCACCATAAGGTTCGACTCCATAGACGGGGTAGGGATTTGATAAAGGTCGAAGTAAATGGCACGCATTCCACCAGCCACGTATGCCGCGAACAAAATCGCATCGCCCCATTCTCTTAGTCCATTGTGCTTTGGTACATTGGCTTCCTTCCAATCGCGATCTCCTGCAGGGCCATAATATTTAAGGTCTTTGAACGCCAATATTGGGAAATAAATAAAGCTAAATACAGTTCCAAACAGTTGTTGCCAGTAGCCATTTTTGCCAAAAGAACGCAATATGTCGAGCGTAATATTAAAGCTGAATAAGATATTAACCCCTGGGATTACCATTCCAATCATATACCATTTAGGTCGACCTACGATTTTAATCCAATACCACCAACTAAGTATGGGAATCCATGCCATCACCGCCTTTTGACCGGCCGATTTGAACATTTTCGAAAGCCCCACACGGGTAAGTACAAAGCAAATCACCCAAAGGATGAGGAATAGGTTGGAATTAAAGCTCTCCATGATTTAGAATCAGTTTTCAAAGTTAAGTAAGTCGGACATACCAAACACGCCCGTTTTTCCGATCAACCATTCGGCGGCAACGATTGCTCCGATGGCAAATCCTTCACGATTTTTTGCCTCGTGTTCTAGTTTGATGCTATCTACTGCGCTTTCAAAACTCAAGATGTGAGTTCCAGGTACGTTGGGCAATCTTTCGGCATAAATGGGAAGGATGGAATCTTTTGTTGAATCGCCATTAACTTTTGTTGATAGACTATCAACCAATTCCCAATTGTTAAGATTTGATGAAACTTGGATCACATTTTCGGCCAGCGTAATTGCTGTTCCGCTCGGCGCATCTTTCTTTTCTGTATGATGTATCTCACGGATATTACAATCGTAATTGTGTCCATTCATGATTTTGGTGAGCTGTTTACTCATTTCAAAAAACAGATTTACGCCCAAGCTAAAATTGGTTGCCGTAAACAAAGCGCCGTTGTGCTGTGCGCAATTTTGTTTTATTTGATCCAATTCTTTGTACCATCCTGTGGTTCCAACAACAACCGGGATTTGATTTAAAAAGCAGCTATTGATATGGTTTACAGCAAGTTCGGGGGAACTGAATTCGATGGCGACATCCGCTTGTAAATGAGTATCGATAGAATAGGGGTTTTGAGAATCGTATTTCCCTACGATTTCATGGCCGCGTTCAAGAGCCAATCTTTCAATGATTTGACCCATTTTTCCATAGCCGATCAACAATATTTTCACAATACAAACCTAATGGATTTTCCGACGGAACGCGAGGATTTACTGCGATAAAAGTGCGTATTACAACGAAAAAAATGCAATTTTGTATAAGTATGGGAAAGAAATGGATCTGGGCTGTGTTCGCTATCGGTGTACTTGCAGTGGGTTTGAAATTTTGGTTGCTGCCGAATTGGTATTCCACAAATAGCAATAACGTTGCGCTGACGTATGAATCACCCATTTCGTTTACTGAGTTCGATGCGATGGTGAAGGATAAAACCGGTTTATCAACCCCAGTATCGTTCGCCAAAATTGCAAGTTGGCGGGGATTGAAATTGGATGCTGCCGGTACCTCTACATTGGTTATTCGTCCCAAAACAAGCTTTTGGAGTTTGATAATACTGCTGGTTCGTTATCAGCGTGAGCAGAAAATGGTGACAATCCTAAGTCATTGGGATTACTATCAATTTCAAAAACAATTGTCAAAGCAATTTGATTGGTCCCCAACTGACTTGGGTGAAGAACTCATGGACCCCACCAATCACAAACGTTGGAATGAACAAACATGGCTCAAAGAGAAGGGGTTGGATTCATATAATTGGCAAGCCATCGCGATTCCTAATTCATACATGTTTAAAAGGACGGCAACGCCCATCCAAGTATTAGATCGATTGGTGAAGGAGGCCCACGATTTTTGGACAAAAGAACGGATGTTGGCGGCAAGTAAATTGGGTTTGACACCCGTTGAAGTGGTGAAATTGGCCTCTATCGTAACCAAGGAGAGCAACCACGTTCCTGAGTATGGAAAAATTGCATCAACTTATAAGAATCGTTTGAAAATTGGCATGCTCCTTCAAGCAGATCCCACCGTTGTCTTTGCCAGAGGTAGAGCGGGTAGGGTATTGAATCGGGATACCAAAATCGAATCACCTTATAACACCTATTTGTATACGGGTTTGCCCATTGGAGCACTTTGTATTCCCAGCCTCAATGCCATTGATTCCTGTTTGTTTGGAGCCAAGTACCCATATCTTTATTTCTGTGCTAAATCTGATCTAACGCCGCAGCATGATTTTGCGACCAACTTGATCGAGCACAACAAAAACGCCCAGCGATTCCACCGGGCGTTAAATGCATTGAAAAAGAAGTAACCTGGGTTTATTGCTTGATGAATTGCTTGCAAATGGCAGTTTGATTTTCTGCGATGGCATTCACGAAGTACAAACCGTTTGAAAAATTTTCGATGTTTACGTGGTCAATTTGAGTACCGGTGAAAACAACCTTTCCATTCTGCGACATAATTGTCACTTTGTTAACTGCAGTTGAGAATTTCAGTTCCTTTGATGCAGGGTTCGGATAGATTGAAAAGTCGGCTGCATTGCTCAATGAACTGATATTCGATGCGGCGGCGGCTGGAAAACTTAATGAAGTTTTAACGACTTGATCGCCATTGTCGCTTCCATTCGAATTTGAAACAACACCGGCAGCGTAAATGCTTACCGTACCTGCTGAAGTCGCTGGGGCAGTCCAGTCAAAATACCAAACACCAAGGCCTGGTGTGTTGTGTCCGCAAATACTGCGATTGCCACTTGTATATATACTTGTTCCGGCAGAATTCCCACTCATTGTTCCGATTCCGGCATTGCTGCTATTAATCACTGTTGCCTGAAATCCTTTTTTGATTGATGGTCCACCCATTTTGATTCCGATTGTATACGTTTTGCCTGGTGTATATTGTGTTGCAGCAGTTGCGGTTGATTTATCAATCACGGTAATTGCAATATCTCCGCCCAAATTGGCAGTTCCGCCATGACATGCAGAACAGTTTCCAGATGATCCAGGGGCATTCGTTCTGTCGCCACCTGGTCCGCTAGCATTGCTCAAATTGACAACCACCAAAACAGCACCGGCTATAATGGCTAAAGTAGTTCTAATGTATTTTTTCATAGTATTCTTAATCAACAAAAATATGAGTGAGCCGCCAAATTCCCAAATGGCAAAAAAGTTGTCAAAAAATCGCATTTTTAATTCAATAATATACCCAAGGCTCAAAGTGATTTATTAGATTTGCAAATAGATGAATACACCAAACGATTACTTACCCATCCTGATACAAATTGGTGTCGCTGTGGGATTTGTAGTACTCACTTTGGGCGTTTCCCATTTGTTGGGGCCCAATAGGAAAACTGCTAAACGTGAAGACAATTTTGAGTGTGGTATTGAAAACCAAGGAAATGCGAGATTTCCTGTTTCAGTAA
>CANIZU010000154.1 GCA_947472115.1 Flavobacteriales bacterium
GCATGTTTTGGTGTAAGCAGCAACTGTCGTCGACATAGCCACAGTCGTTTTTGCGCAAGGTTCGATACGTGTATTTTGTGTTCGCCGCACTCACCGAGTTGTCGCTGAAATTGAATGCGCCAGTCGTTGTTGATGTTTGGATGGTCTGCCAAGATGCACCTACTCTTTTTTGTATTTGCAGCGACGAAGAGGTGCCGTCTTTTTGCCATTGTCCATCTATAACTATTTGATTATCAGACAATACACTCACGCCATGTAAGACAGAAAGTGGGGGTGCTAGTGTAGAATGTGCATATGCAATAGTTACAGTATTTGAGGCCGAGGTCGTAGATGATCCAACCCTGTGGGCTCTGACGAAATACAAATAATTATGGTTTAAAATATAGGTTGAGTCTTTAAATTGGTATGACCCAGGGTTGTTTGTTAGGTCGGTTATTTTGCTACCCAAAAACGCCCATGTGTTCGTTGTGACGTCGAATCGAAAAACATCATATTTAGAGACGAGCCAGCCTTGATAAATTCGCCATGACAGGATGGTTTTTTTTGAACACCAAAATTTAGCATCAACTTGAACATCTAGTTTAATAGGAGAATGATAATTACTTATTAAACCACCATTTAGACAACTGTCAAATGCGGCCAGAGCAAATTGATTATTCGCAATAGTTGGGTCGAATTGTGATTTGTTAAATATGTATTGGGTTGAAAACGTGTCCACCAAAAGGGCGTTGCCACCACCTTGGAATTTAAACAAACTGTAGCCTAAAATATCGGGCTCATTAGGCCTAGTCCAACCGGCAATTACGCGTTGTGTGTTAAAATCAACACTCATACTATCTGGTTCGAATTGTTTTGGTGCAATATCATCGATGAATAAATGATTAGAACTGAAAGTGTCCTTTCCGTTACAGGCAAAAGAAGTCACGATGTAGACCTCCCACTTTTTTTTGCTGCTTAATGTCGTGTTTATGGTACTGGTATTCAGTGTGTTGACCTGTTTTAATAGTCGCCAACTTGAGGAGGCATCTTCCCTTCCATATAATCTGTGGTAAACAAAACTTCCGCATGCGTCGGTTGGTGGCGTAAGTGTCAGCGTAAGTTCAGCCGTGATCCGATCTTGGCAAGCGCGGCGCAAAATCGCAGGACCCGTTACCCCATATGTATTCATCGTGGCAAGAATGCTAAGCCAGAATAAAACAATATGTTTAAATGGGGTTTTCAAGAATTTTAGTTTTTATGCTGTTGTGTCACCCGAAAGTACTGTTATAAACGAAGTTGTGTGTAAATAATTGTTGGCCGTCTCCATTATTTCCTCGGCTGTTATCGCCCAGATACTAGGTAGAATAGCATTGTAATAGTCTGTAGGTAGGCCGCGGTAGATTAAATGTTGCACCTTGGAATTCATCGCAAAAGGCCCGTCAAAACCACTTCGAAACTGTCCTGCATAATATTGTTTGATTTTATAGAGCTCTTCATCGTTGATTATATTTTGTTTCAATGATTGGAAAATCTCACCGATGCACTCTATTGATTCTTTAATGTGCGTGCTGTTTAGTTCACCAGATATGGTCCATGTGTAATTTTGAAATGCGGGTCTGAAATATGATCCGATACCATAGGTTAACCCCCGATCTTCACGTAGAATTTGCATCAAACGTGACCCAAAATAACCACCGAGAACCAAATTTAATAGGGTGAGTCGATGTCGTTCATTTTGGTCTTTTGGTACAATATGTGAAACCATTTGTAAACTAGTTTGACTCGTGTTTTCTATTGGATGATTAATAATCAATGGGGTTTGATTATTTCCTTGTTGACATTCTAGTGAGGGGTTAGAATCATTAGGGTCGAAATTTATTTTAAAGCCACTGGAGGGAAATTCATTCAGTATCCCCTCTAGGTGTTCCACGGTTTCTTGGTCGTAATCACCTGAAACCAGCAACATGATACCGTTTAGAGCAAGATGTTGTTTTTTGAAATCCATCAAATGGCCACGCTCAATGGTTTGGTAATCAGACAAATTTCCATGTGCTCCAAGAACGTGTGATTTGCCGTAAAGTGATTCTTGTGCGATGCGGCTCGACCAGTATTTTGGTGTTTGTTGCTGTCGTTCTAACGATCCGCGCCTAATCATTACGGCGTTTTCAAACTCTGTGATAGGATAACTAGCCGCGTGAACATGTTTAAAAACCCAATTTGCGACATCGTTGACGTGTTTTTTAGCACATCGAAATACCAATGAAGATCCTAACAAGTTTGTTTCAGTGCTGTGGGTGGCGCCAAGATGGTCTAAATATCTAATCACATCATATTCCGAATGAAATTCATCACCTGAAAGCAAGAGGTCTACCGCCAAAGAGGCTTGATATGGTGTTGTCTGTTGTTTTGTCCCCGCGGGCCAAAATAACTCTACCCGAATAACGCCAATTGAACTTGGCTCACCCAGAAAAACGGGGTGTCCCGTTCTAAGGTTATCAATGCTTAGGTTTTTCAAGGCTAACGATTCAATCGTTTTCGCTTGGGGTCTAGTAGCTCTGAAAGAATTCGTCATTTTTTGGGGTGGTAATAAATCACAGACACGTTATTTTCTTTGAATGTTGCCGTTGCTGTTGACATTACATCAACCAACGCAAGACCTTCAATTATGCTTGGTTCATGATTAATTTGTTCGATATCCCCCGCATTTGCATAGTAACAGAGTTTTTGTGCCAATTGCATCGGTTGCGTGGCCTCAAAAAGAAGGTTGGTGACATGTCGGTTTTTCACACCCTCATAGGCAGATGAAATATCCTCACCCCCATCGGTTACTTGTTGAATGATATCATAAAGTGCCTTTTCTCCGTCGGCATGTGAAATATCGGGGTTTAAGATTCCATATAAAACAAACAAACCTTCGCCAAGACCTCGCAAATAGAAGCACTCGGATGAATTAAAGAGTTGTTGTTTTTTAACGAGTTCCATCTGTAGAGGCGAGACATCTGAACCGCCCAAAACCTCAGAGAACATTTCTAGGTGCAGAGATTTGGGATCATTAAAAACAGGCCCCCGCCAAACCAGAAAAACAGCCGGATTAGGACTTAAATCCTCGATTTCTAAAAAACGTCTTTCAGTTTGATCAGGCTCTTGGATATAATTGTTTTTGTTAGGTGGTGCGCTTTTTATAATTCCCCCAAACCATTTATCAGCCAAGGATTTTGTTTCTTCAAGCGTGATGTCACCAACTACCGAAATGATGGCGTTTTGCGGACAATAAAACAAATCATAAAACGACCTAACATCTTCGATTTTGGCTTCTTCCACGTGGTGGAAATTCAGGCCTATTGTGGGCCACTGATAGGGGCTGGTTTTATATACCAACGACCTAACATGATGCCACAATAATCCAAAAGGAGCATTAAAGCAACGCTGTTTAAACTCCTCTACAACAACACCCTGTTGAACAGAAAGAGATTTTTCATTGATATTTAGCGCTAGCATTCGATCACTTTCTAGCCAAAATGCAGTTTCCACATTTTCATTTGGCATCACCAAATAATAATTGGTAATTTCATTGTTTGTGAAAGCATTGTTTTGACCCGCCGCATCTTCAACTTCTTTATCAAAAACGGGTACATTTTCTGAACCCGAAAACATTAGATGTTCAAATAGGTGAGCAAATCCAGTTCTGTCAGCATTTTCATCCCTTGCACCAACGTTATATAGGGTGTTTAAAACGATTGTGGTTCGCGTTTTGTCCTCTAAATGAATAATACGGAGACCGTTATTTAAAACAAATTGATTGTATGAATACACACCACAAATTTATCCCATTTCTAGGGCCTATAAAAAACGCCTTGTTGGTGATTACCCACAAGGCGTTACACTGTACAGTGTGGGCTAATCCAATACGGGGTTTTGTTCTGCCGATTCTGTTTCTGTGAACAAAACGGTTTTTCCTTTCGCTTCTATCAAAAGGATGTTTTTCACAACAACCTCCGACTTCTCTCTCTTAGAACCGTCTGCACCCAAATAAGATCGATGTTGTAAACGCCCTTCAATCATGAGTTTGCAGCCTTTTTTCACCATTCTTTCCATCAAAGTCGCAACGCCTCCCCAGGCCACCAGTCGGTGCCACTGAGTGTTTTCGACTACCGTTCCCGTACCCAATGTAACCTTCTCATTGGTAGCCAAATTTAGCTTTGCGAGCTTTTTCCCGCCTTCAAACTCTCTTACTTCAGGGTTTCCACCCACGTTTCCAATTAACCTTACGGAATTCAATAAATTTTTCATAACTCTTTTCTCGTCAATTACTTTATACATTCTTAAAAACTAGTGCGAAACAAACATTCACCTTGGCCTTCGGCGATTTATTTAAATCACAATTCAAAAATACAATGGCGAAAAGCGGTCAATCGTCCACTAATCGACTCTATTCGTTTTTAAACGTTTAAACACCAGTGGCACTTTTGGGGGGTGGCGCCAGAAATTTTGTTTTAGGCAAAAAAGTTATGGATAACAGCAACTACGACAAACCC
>CANIZU010000155.1 GCA_947472115.1 Flavobacteriales bacterium
CCGAGTTTACTCGCCAAATAACCCAACTGCTCCCGGTTTACAATTCGGGTGCGCATTTCGGTTAGAAAGCCTTCGTTTTTATTGGGGAACTGCTTAAATAAAATTTCGGCGACAACGGCATCCAAGATTGCATCGCCAAGAAATTCTAGGCGTTCGTTGTTTTTAATTTGATCTACGCTGCGAGGGTCAGACATAGAACTATGCCTTAGTGCCTCTTGATAGATGCGAAGTTTACCAGGCTTGATACCTGTTACTAGGTAAATTTGATTGGAAAGTGGGTTGTTTCCGAGAAATTGTGATAGCAAACCCTTCAATGTGTAAGGATTAGTCCTCGAACTTTTTGAAAATCACCGATCCATTGTGTCCGCCAAATCCAAAAGTATTACTCAAAGCGGCTCTAACTGTACGTTTCTGAGCGACATTGAACGTAAAATTCAAATTGGGGTCGAATTCTGGGTCATCGGTAAAGTGGTTGATCGTTGGAGGAATGAGATCTTCGCAAACAGCGAGGATACAAGCCAACGATTCGATGGCGCCTGCACCACCCAGCAAGTGACCCGTCATACTCTTTGTGCTACTGATATTAAGATTGTATGCATTTTCTCCAAAAACCGAAAGGATAGCCTTACTCTCTGCGATATCACCTAGCGGGGTACTTGTACCATGCACGTTGATGTAATCGATGTCTGAAGGCACCATACCGGCATCTTCCAAAGCGACTTTCATCACGTTGCAAGCGCCCAACCCTTCGGGGTGAGGAGCGGTTAAGTGATAAGCATCAGCCGTCATTCCACCACCAACAATTTCCGCATAAATTTTTGCTCCACGGGCTTTGGCATGTTCATAATCCTCTAGAATCATTGCCGCAGCACCTTCTCCCATGACAAAACCATCCCGATCATTGTCGAACGGGCGACTCGCGGTCATGAAATCATCGTTTCTTTCACTCAACGCTTTCATGTTCGTAAAACCTCCAACTGAAGGTTCATTCACACTGGCTTCCGAACCACCGGAAACGATGGCATCGGCTTTGCCCAAACGAATGAGATTAAAGGCATCAATCAACGCATGGGTTGAGGATGCACAAGCAGAGACCGTACAATAATTCGGGCCTCTGAATCCATGTTTGATACTGATAAAGCCAGGGGCTATATCAACAATCATTTTAGGAATAAAAAAGGGCGAGAAACGTGGCGTTCCATCGCCCCTTGCATAGTCTACAATTTCCGAGAAGAACGTGCTTAGGCCACCGATTCCGGCGCCCCAAACCACACCAATGCGATCCGGATTATACGTTTGCTGCAATATCCCACTGTGGTGAATTGCCTCGTCGGCAGCCACCATGGCATATTGGGTAAAAGGATCCATTTTTCTTGCCTCTTTGCGATCAAAAAAATCTTCAGTATTGAAGTTTTTAACCTCACAGGCAAATTTCACCTTGAACTTTTCAGTATTGAAGTGGGTTATTGGCCCAGCTCCGCTGACACCCGTGCGCAAGCCATGGAAGAACGAATTGACATCATTCCCCAACGGCGTAATGGCACCCATGCCAGTAACGACAACTCTCCGGAGTTGCATAGATTATTTCTTGTTTTCTTCGATGTAACGAATGGCTTCGCCTACCGTCTGAATTTTCTCAGCTTGATCGTCTGGGATGCTGATATCGAACTCTTTTTCAAATTCCATAATCAACTCTACGGTGTCTAATGAATCGGCACCTAAGTCGTTGGTGAAGCTAGCATCAGTTACTACTTCACTTTCCTCAACGCTGAGCTTATCAACGATAATGGCTTTTACTTTTTCTGCAATTTCTGACATGATCTTATTTTTTGATTTGAGTTGCAAAGAAACATTTTTTTCGTGACATACAACATTAAAATTATTTTTGTGGCACACTTTGTCAGCAAAACGCATCAAATCGACCCAGTTGGGGGCAGAAATCGACCTAGATATCTTCGCCATCCACGCCCAAATACCGCCACATTACATGGCTTGGTGTCTAGATGACACTTTTTCCTCAAAATTTCAACGACAAGACGATACCTTTTCAGTATTTTTGTCGAAGATTACAGAATCAAAGCATGTAGAATACTATTTTGAAGGCAGTGAATCCGTTTGTGAAATGTGGTTGGTGGAGAATAAAGGGAGCGGCGGAATGCTTTACAGTGGTAAACCTACACCTGATTATTGGTTGCTTTTGCGTGCAGCAGATGAATTGGGAGGCACAGATGAATGGATAAACGGACTAAAAACGATACAATCCATACAGATGAGTTACATATTCCCGATCGAAAAACATGCAAAACTGACATGGTTAAGGGCTTTGAGTCATCTGTGATGCAAGAAAAACACCATGTATCAAGGTAAATTTAACAAAACAAAAATTGTCGCCACCATCGGACCTGCAACCAGCAGCGTTGAAATGTTGGAAAAAATCATTCTCGCCGGTGTTGATGTCTGTCGTCTCAACTTCTCCCATGGCACCTACGAGCAACATCAAGAAGTCATCAATAACATACGAACTGTCAATGAAAAATTGGGTTCAAATATTGCCTTATTGCAAGATCTACAGGGGCCAAAATTGCGTATTGGCAAGGTGGATGGAGAAATTCATTTAGTAGAAGATCAATTTATTCTAGTAACTACCGAGGAGCAAATCTCCACATCCGAGATGCTTTTTGTGAGTTATAAGCGCTTGGTAAAAGATTGCAAAACGGGTGAGAGAATTTTATTGAACGACGGCAAGGTCTCTCTTGAGTTTGTTGAGAAGATCAATGACACAACATTGAAAGCCAAGGTGATAGCGGGTGGCCCATTGTCATCGAACAAAGGCTTTAATTTGCCCGATTCCAACCTCACTGTCCCCTCCTTAACCAAGAAGGATTTGGCCGACTTGGAGTATGGTTTGTCGCAAGAAATGGATTGGGTTGCATTGAGTTTTGTGCGATCTGCCGATGACATCATCGAAATAAAACGATTGATTGCTCTAAAAGGGACCCATACCAAAGTCATTGCGAAAATCGAAAAACCAGAAGCCGTAGCCAACATAGATGAAATCATAAAAGTATCTGATGGCATCATGGTTGCCCGAGGTGATTTGGGCGTTGAAGTCCCGATGCAACGCGTTCCATTGATTCAAAAAACCATCGTTGAGAAGTGTTTGGCCGCGGCAAAACCGTGTATTATCGCCACGCAAATGATGGAATCAATGATTGTTGATAGTATGCCTACCCGTGCGGAAATCAACGATGTCGCGAATGCCGTCCTTGATGGCGCCGATGCCTTAATGCTATCAGCCGAAACCAGCGTTGGCAAGCACCCATTGCGCGTTATCGAAATCATGAGTAGCATCATTACTGATGTTGAAAGCGACCGTAGGACCTATTACAAAGGGGTGAAACCCACCAACGACTCCCCAACTTTTGCCAGCGATGAGATTTGCTTTACTGCGGTTAGAATGAGCGATCACCTACATGCTTCGGCGATTGTTGCGATGACAAAATCTGGATTTACCGGTTTTCGGGTGGCCAGTTATCGTCCAGAAGCCAATGTTTACATTTTCACCGACAACAAACGATTGCTTGCAACTTTGAACTTGGTTTGGGGTGTACGCGGGTTTTACTACGATAAATTTGTGAGTACTGATGATACGTTTCAGGACATCATCGATATGCTCAAAGAGGAAAATATGGTGCAATCAGGTCAGTATGTCATCAATTGCGCAAGCATGCCGATTCATAAAAAACAGCGCACAAACACGATCAAAGTAACTTTGGTTGATTAACCTAGGTATATTGGTTCCCGTGTATATTTGTATCAACAACCCCCGTTAAAATGGAAGAAGTATTCGTCAATAAGGTCGCTAACAGTGGATTAATCACTTTCAATTTGGAGGAGTATTTCCCGGCGGGTGAAAGAAAATACATCGACATAAAGGACATCCTTTTCATGGGAATGGTGTTGAAAGAAAAGGATTTTAGAGACTGGGTGAAGACGCATGATTGGTCCGAATATCAAAATTGCTATGTCGCCATTGGTTGCAGCGCCGACGCAATTGTCCCAACGTGGGCTTATATGCTCATCACAGCTAAACTATCTAACATTGCCTATGAAGTCGTCTTTGGCGATTTGCAAGCCCTTGAAGCCGTTTTATGGCGCAATGCGTTGAGTAAAGTGGATTTGACTCCGTTTGTAGAAGGTAAAATAGTGGTGAAAGGCTGCGGCGATTTGCCTGTAACGGCGGCGGCTTATTCGGAAATCACTCGATTGCTAGCGCCGATGGTAAAAAGTATCATGTACGGCGAACCTTGTTCAACGGTTCCAGTATTTAAATCAAAAGCGATTTAAACAAGTAATTTCACTGTGAAATCATAGTGAAAACATCAATAAAATAGTGGATTTTTGTAGAATGCTAAGGATATTTAAAACCTTGGGACTCGCAATAATTTCAATTACTGCCATGACCGTTTCAGCCAAATCACAAAGCGCACCACGCGTTCACTACAAC
>CANIZU010000156.1 GCA_947472115.1 Flavobacteriales bacterium
CTTTAGATTTACATAATATGTTTGCGAATTTCCCTTGGAATGAGGTGGATGAGGGCGAGCGAGATCGGTTGTTGCTGTTGCTGTTTTATACCACGGGGATGCGTTTGAGTGAGTTGATTGGGTTAAAGGCGGGCGACATTGATTTTCATCGCGGGAGTTTGCGGGTTTTGGGTAAGAGGAATAAGGAGAGGATTATTCCGATGCATCCGGAGGTGGTGGATTGGTTGAAGGAGTATATGGGCAATCACGGTGGTGTTTATTTGTTTGAGACAGAAAAGGGGGAGCAGCTGTATCCGATGTTGGTTTATCGGTTGGTGAATCGTTATTTGAAGTTGTTTTCTCATGCGGCCAAGACGAGTCCCCACGTGTTGCGACATAGTTTTGCGACGCATATGTTGAACAACGGGGCAAATTTATTGGCGATTAAGGATATTCTGGGTCACGCAAATTTGTCGGCCACCCAGGTATATACGAAGAATTCATTTGAGAAGTTGAAGCAGGTTCATGCTTTGCATCCACGGAAGTGATTAATATCCGGGGAGTAATTGATCCGGGGAGTAATTGATCTGGGGAGTGATTGATATGGAAATTATTCCAATGGGAGGACCATGAATCGGATGTAGGGATTTTATGGGTATCCCGAGAATAAAAAAAAGCCACCCGAAGGGTGGCTTTTTTACAAAGTCTATAGTTTATTCGATTGGACGTGCCAATGCGGGGTAGATTGCAGCTTATGCTTCTACGTCGGCAATCTGCATTTTCTGCTTGTAGGCTGCACGAATTTTCTGCATACGCTTGGTAATACAGGGCTTTTCGAATGCCTGACGAGCACGAAGTGCTTTCACAACACCAGTTTTTTCAAACTTCTTCTTGAACTTCTTCAGTGCCTTCTCCAGCGAATCGTTTTCTTTTACGTTAATTATAAGCATGTTAAATTTTTATTTGGGTCACAAAAATAGATGTTTTTATCGATAAAGGCAAGTTCTTTTAATCTTTCAGAATGTTTCTTGAGATGACGAGTTTTTGAATCTCGCTAGTTCCTTCTCCGATGGTACAAAGTTTACAGTCTCTGTAGAATTTTTCTACTGGGAAATCTTTCGTATATCCATAACCACCAAATATTTGCACGGCTTCGTTGGCGCAATACACGCTTACTTCAGATGCATAGTATTTTGCCATCGCACCTTCTTTCGTCATATTGAGTCCTTTGTTTTTTCTGTCTGCCGCCTCTTGTGTCAACAATTCTGCCGCATCAATTCTTGTCGCCATGTCCGCCAATTTGAACGCAATCGCCTGGAAACTTGAAATAGGTTGACCAAACTGCTCTCTTTCTTTGGAGTATTTCAAAGCGGCTTCATAGGCTCCTTTTGCGATACCCAACGACAATGCGGCAATTGAAATTCTGCCGCCATCAAGGATTTTCATGGCTTGAATAAAACCATCGCCGATATTACCAAGGATATTGGTTTCTGGAACTCTGCAATCTTCGAAAATCATTTCTGCAGTTTCGCTGGCGCGCATGCCCAATTTATTTTCTTTTTTACCTCCTCTGAACCCGGGAGTGCCTCTTTCTACTACAAATGCAGTAATACCCCTGGAGTCGAGTAGTTCGCCGGTTCTAGCCAAAACCACAGCGACATCACCAGTGATGCCGTGGGTGATCCAATTCTTTGAGCCGTTAAGTACCCAATGGTCTCCATCTTTTTTGGCAACGCATTGCATACGCAAAGCATCTGAACCTGTGTTGGCTTCCGTTAAGCCCCAAGCGCCGATCCATTCAGCCGTAGCCAATTTGGGTAGCCATCTTTGTTTTTGTTCTTCGTTGGCAAAGGCTAGTATATGTCCTGTGCATAGGCTGTTGTGGGCTGCCATCGACAATCCAACGCTACCACAGACTTTTGCTAATTCTTCAATGGCTGCGGCATATTCATAATAACTCAATCCGGAACCGTTGTATTTTTCGGGCACGAGAACGCCCATCAAGCCCAATTCGCCGAGTGCCTTGAAAATGTGAATAGGGAAGGTTTGAGACTCGTCCCAATCCATCAAGTGCGGACGTATGTTTTTGTCTGCAAAATCGCGCACGGTTTGTCTAACCATCAATACGCTTTCACTTTCTTGGAAATTCATCATATTTATTATTTACAAAGATATCAAACGCGCGCCTTACCTGTTAATCGCAATGCCTATTTCTTTTAAGTAATTTTTGTTCTGTCCTTTGTCTTTAATGGGCAGAGTTTATTGGGTATTTTGAAATAGCAGATAAGGTGCTATTTTTGATTTTTTCTCAGTTGAAATCCCTTTCATGGATTCCCATACTTGCATGGTCAAATGAGGATGTTGGGTGAGAAATGGCCCCAGAATTTTGGCTTTGCCGGGCCCCACGTATGGATGCTTATAGAGCTGTTTGAAATCCACTTTTTCATTGAGCATCACAAGTTTGGTCTTGTCGATCGCTATTTGAGTCATCATTACCTCAATGAGCGTGGTGTCGATTTTAGGAATTTCGATCAATTGTAAAGCCGAATAAAATCCGCCAAGTTTTTCTCTGAATCTCAGTATTCTCCTTGCGATTGAAGGTCCAATTCCGGGGAGTTCGTCGAGGCTTGCACTATCAATATTATTTATGTTGATGTTGGCGGGAAATGGATTTTTGCGATCAAGAATTTTAGTGAGCTCAGGTTGTAAATATTGCAAATGATTTTTTCCTTCTTGCGATTTTCGCAATTCCATCAAAAGGGCGAAGGCCATTTTATTCGATAAAGGTTTTGGATATTTTGAATTTTTATTCCAGTGCTCGGGGCTGTGTTTCCCGTGTTGAGAATCCCACAGCGTTCTATATTTATACCTATTGTATTTACTTCGATAACCCTTTGATAATTCCGGAAGCCCCTTTGGTGCTTGGAGTTCAGATAAGGTCTTTGTCCTTTGGGCCTGGGAATGACATCGAACAATGCCCATAATAGAAAGGGTCGTTATGGCGAACCAGAACGACCCTTGAGTAATATTTTTTCGTAATCCTAACACCGCTAACCTGTCCAATCGACAGGAGCGAAATTAGGCGAACTCAGCCAATTTTTCTTTGCGATATTCGCCAGAGTCCAATTTGTTTTTGATAGATTTAAAAGCGTCGATCGTTTCTTGAACATCCTCAAGAGAGTGCACAGCGGTAGGAATCAAACGCAAAATAATCATACCTTTTGGCACCACTGGGTAAACCACGATACTGCAGAAAATGTTAAAATTCTCGCGCAAATCGAGGGTAAGGTGAGTGGCCTCGGGGATCGTGCCATTCAAAACAACAGGCGTAACTGGGGTTGTTGTGATTCCGATGTTAAAACCGGCATCTTTCAATCCGTTTTGCAAGGCATTGGTGATGGTCCACAATTTATCCTTGAGCTCAGGCTGCGTGCGAATCATTTCTAATCGTTTGATAGAACCAACTACCAACGGCATCGGCAACGCCTTTGCATAGATTTGAGAACGCATATTGTAACGCAAGAATTTGATTACGTGTGGTTCAGAGGCGATAAATGCCCCAATACCCGCCATCGATTTGGCGAAAGTTGAGAAATAAATATCAACGCCCTCGGTAACACCTTGCTCTTCCGCAGTACCCGCACCCGTTTTTCCCATCGTTCCGAAACCATGCGCATCGTCAACGAAAAGGCGGAAATTGAATTTGCTTTTTAGCTCAACGATTTCCTTCAATTTTCCTTGAGAACCTGTCATTCCGAAAACACCTTCGGTAATTACTAATATCGCACCACCGGTGGCTTCAACCACTTTGGTAGCACGTCTGAGTTGTTGCTCTAAACTTTCAATGTTGTTGTGGTTGTAAACAAAACGTTTACCCATGTGAAGACGAACGCCATCGATGATACAAGCATGCGATTCTGCATCGTAAACGATCACATCGTGGCGATCAACCAAAGCATCAATAGCGCTCAAAACACCTTGATAACCATAGTTCAATAGAATACAATCGGGTTTTTGAACAAAACTGGCAAGGTCGCGCTCCAACTGCTCATGATAATTGCTGTTTCCGCTCATCATTCGCGCTCCCATAGGATAGGCCATTCCGAATTGTGCGGCGGCATCCGTATCGGCTTTCATCACATCGGGGTGATTTGCTAAGCCCAAATAATTGTTTAAACTCCAGTTGAGGCGTTCTTTTCCGCGGAAAATCATGCGCGGGCCGATAGGGCCTTCTAATTTCGGGAAAGTGTAATAACCGTGTGCGTTGTCGGCGTGCTGACCCAAAGGACCCATACGCTCATGCAGTTTGTCGAATATGTCTCTCATGATAATTGACTACAAATAGATTGATGCAAATTTAACAGTGTAATTATAATAATCGTTTAGAAGTTGTTCTCCGTTTGTGAATAAGGTGAAAACATTTATTTAGTGGATGAATTAGACCTATTGGTTGAATTACCTGCCCACAATAAATACGCACGGACTTTTCCCTAGGGTTTCAACCTTTCGTTTCCATGCGCTA
>CANIZU010000157.1 GCA_947472115.1 Flavobacteriales bacterium
ATCCTTTCTTTCACGTGTTGCAAAAAATCCAAAACATTCATGGGCTTTTGCAAATTACACAAAATGCCCGCCCCGGCCGTTCTAAAGACCTCGGAATCGACAACCCCACCCGAACTAGCAAAAGAACCAAAATCTGCAGCAATGGGCCTCAAAACGCGCTCAACGTCGAATCCCAACTGCTGAGCAATCCGCTCATTCACCCCGCCCCGTAAAACATTATCCAAATTGGTGTGACATGCATAAATCGCAATGTTATTTTGAATGGCCTTGATCACCGTCCGCTGCACGTAATCGCCGCCAGTAAATCGCTTCAACCCACCAAAAACTATCGGGTGATGCGCAATAATTATATCGCACCCCTTAACAATCGCCTCGTCAACCACCGCCTCCGTGCAATCCAAGCATAACAAAGCCCGCGTCACCTCCGCATCCCTGTCCCCCACAATCAAACCTGAATTGTCGTACGACTCCTGCAACGCCAAAGGCGCAACCGCCTCAAACGCAGAAACTATTTCGTGTATTCGCAACATGATGATTCAAATTTCATAGAATTCCACCAACTTTGCACCACCCCGTGAAAAAAGCAGTCCTAAAACCCGGAAAAGAAGTCAGCCTCCTCAGAAAACACCCTTGGGTATTCTCAGGCGCCATCCAAGAATTAGAAGACGCCTTCATCGGTGATTGGGTGCAAGTGTTTGATAGTCGGGACCGACTTTTGGGCACCGGACAAGTGGGCGACGGTTCCATCGCCATCCGAATGATCGCTTTTGATGCCATCGAACCCAATGTCGAATTCTGGAAATCCAAGCTGGAAAACTGCCTCCAACTCAGACAGCATCTAGGCTTTGGCCCCGCAACCATAACCAACGCATACCGCTTGGTGCACGGCGAAGGCGATAATCTTCCCGGCCTAATCATCGATATCTACAACGACTGCGCAGTAATTCAAGCCCATAGCTTAGGTATGTACAATAGCCTAAACGACATCGCCGAAGCGCTCGAGCAACTCGAAAGTCTACAACTCAAAACCATCTATAACAAAAGCTTCTCGGCCATGCACGGCAGCGTGGATGAGGATGGATTCTTACTCGGCGATACCCCCGAAACCATCGCTCAAGAAAATGGATTGCAGTTCAAAGTCAACTGGGTCACCGGACAAAAAACGGGCTTTTTCCTGGATCAGCGCGACAACCGAAACCTACTGAGACAGTTCTCTAAAGGCAAAACCGTTTTAAATACCTTTTGCTATACCGGCGGATTCTCTGTCGCTGCCCTGGCCGGTGGCGCATCAAAAGTCGTTAGCGCCGATATCAGTAACACCGCCATCAACCTGGCCAACGAGAACATCGCGTTGATGAAACTCAAAAAAGGCCAAACCCACGACGGCATTGCTGTTGACGTAATGAAATCCTTAAACGAAGACACCGAACAATTCGATATCGTGGTGCTCGACCCGCCCGCGTTCGCCAAAAGCTTATCCAAAAAACACAAAGCGGTCATGGGCTACAAACGACTCAATGCGATGGGGCTAAAGCGCGTAAAACCCGGTGGTTTGCTATTCACTTTTAGCTGCTCTCAGGTGGTAGACGATGTGCTTTTCGCTAATACGGTTACTGCGGCCGGCATCGAAGCCAAACGAAATTGCAGGATCCTATATCGACTTGGACAAGGCGCGGACCACCCGGTTAATTTATATCACCCCGAAGGTCATTACTTAAAAGGATTGGTAATTCAGGTGGAGTAATTCCTACTGCTGCGCGAATCGGTAAAACAGATATGCCACAGGCACAAACAACGCATTGGGCAACCACACCGCCAGCCAAGGCCAAATCACGCCCGAATTCCCTAGCGAGACAAAATACTTGCTGAAAAACAAGAAAAACAGGATCACAAAAATCCCCACCCCCAGCGAGAACCCCAATCCACCCCGCGTTTTTCGTCCGGCCACACTCACCGCAATCAAGACCAAAATAAATGTGCTAAATGGCGATGCATACCGTCGATACAGTTCCGTTTGCAATAATTCCACATTCGTAGATCCCCGCATTTTCTCCTTGGCAATCATGCTGCGCAACTCGTTCTGATTCAGACTCTGCACGTCCTCGATCCGAAAAAAGAAATCCTCCGGATTAAACGCAATCATCGTATCCATCATCGATTGATAATGAATCTGCTGATTCCCACTGGCCAAAAACTTCCGTTGCCAAACCATCTCCAATCGCCATTTCTTGGCCTCGGGCGACCACCGGATGAAACGACCAAACAAAGAGCTCTTCAATTCCTTCCCCTTATACTCCTCCAACGTCACCCCCACCCCTGAACTATCGTTGTTGTTAAAATACTCCATGTACAAAATCACACCGGGCTTAATCTGCCTAAAAATGGTCGATTTTGCCTGGGAATAGTAATCGCGCATGTAAGCATTCTCGAACCTCACCCTCGCCTTATCGGTAATGGGAATCACCCAGGCATTCAACATATAACTGCCCATCGCAAGCAGCGCCGCAGTGGCCATGTAGGGCATCAAAATCCTTCGCAACGACATCCCCCCGGCGAGCATAGAGATAATCTCCGTGCGTGAAGCCAACCTCGACGTCATATAGAGCACCGAAATAAAAATGAAAATCGGCGAGAATGTATTGAGTAAAGTGGGAATAAAATTGAGGTAATAGACGGTAAAAATCTCGCCCACCGGAGCCGACTTTTCCAAAAAATCATCCAGTTTTTCCGCCACATCAAACACCATGATGATCACAATAAAAAGCATCACGGTAACAAAGAATGTCTCTAGGAATTTCTTTGCGATGTACCAGTCTAACTTTTTAAATTTCATAACGATGCGAGGCGATGCAATCTACTACAATTTTCTCGACACTGTTTTTAGGATGCTATCTTTCCAATGGTGGAAATCGCCTTGTAAAATCCTTTCCCTAGCCTGTCGAACCAACCACAAGTAAAAGCGCAAATTTTGGATACTGGCGATAATCGGGCCCATCATTTCATTCGATTGAAATAAATGTCGGACATAGGCTTTGCTATATTCCGGCGTGAGCAATGAATCCAAGGGTTCAAAGTCGTCCGCCCACTGCTTATTCTTTATATTGATAATCCCTTCGCAGGTAAAAACGTTGCCATTTCTTCCATTTCGGGTTGGCATCACACAATCGAACATATCTACCCCAAGCGCAATGGCATTGAGCAAATTCTCCGGTGTTCCCACGCCCATCAAATAACGCGGTTTATCGTAAGGCAAAATATCGGTCACCAACTCTGTAATGCGATACATATCCTCATGAGGCTCACCCACACTCAATCCGCCGATGGCATAGCCTTGGGCATCGTGTTTTAATACATATTCCGCACTTTGCTTGCGCAAATCATCGTACACACTGCCTTGAACGATTGGCATCAACGCCTGCTCATGTCCGTAAACGGGCTCGGTCTCATTGAAACGACTAAAGCATCGATCCAACCAGCGATGGGTCATGTGCATCGAATTTTTGGCGTAATCGTACTCGCAGGGATACGGCGTACATTCATCAAAAGCCATGATGATATCGGCTCCAATGATGCGCTGAATATCCATCACCCGCTCTGGGCTAAACATGTGCTTTGAACCGTCTATATGACTTGCGAATTTCACCCCTTCATCGGTGAGTTTGCGCGTCCCAGAAAGCGAATACACTTGGTAACCCCCGCTATCGGTTAGTACAGGTCGATCCCAATTACTGAACCCATGAATCCCACCTGCCTTTTGCAAAATATCCAATCCCGGACGCAAATACAGGTGATAGGTATTGCCTAGGATGATATCGGCATTGATATCATTTTTGTTGAGAAGAAAATTGCGATGCACCCCTTTTACAGTGCCGGCGGTACCCACAGGCATAAAAATGGGGGTTTGGATGCGACCATGCGCAGTATCAATCACACCAGCTCTTGCTTTGGTGAAAGGATCTTTATGTTGTAATACGAAATTCAATTCTGGGCCATCAATGAAATGCTAAACAAACGGGGGAAAATCGCCGAAAGGCTACCCGAATAATAGCTATTGGGTACGCGGACCAAGGCATTATTGAGGCCGTTGCTCATTTTCAATTCCACCGACATATCTACAAAATCCAAACGAAACTCCATTCCTGCACCAAATTCATAGTAATACGTATTGGCTTTTAAGGCAATCAGGGGCTTTGACTCACCGATTACCAAACCCTCGTTACTCTGAAAATCGTGAGACCAACGCACCCCACCCAAAACATACATTCGGGTATTATTGGGCATATCGCTGCGATACTTAAGGGTTAAGGGAATATCAAAAGAAATCGTTTCGATTTTAATGTTTGGACCTGGCGTATGCTGCCAAGTATACTGGATATCACGTTGATGCAATTGCAACATCGTTAAGGTCTTTAATTCCCAATACTTACCCATCCTGTAGGCCACTGAACCACCAAATCCCCCACCCGCTTGTCCGCCCGGACGAATACTCTGTATA
>CANIZU010000158.1 GCA_947472115.1 Flavobacteriales bacterium
AAATATTGATCCACAATAGAAATGGCTTGGGGTTGTTTTTTGAACGATTTTTGATCCATCACACCGCAGAAAATCCCGCGAACCACAAAACTACTCTTCACTCCCGCCTTGGCCGCATCATACAAGTCATGAATCAACTGATCGTCGCTCAAACTATTCAGCTTCACCACCAACGAGCCCCCTTTCTTCCGCTTGCTCAATGAAATTTGCTTGTGAATTTGGGCTTGAAAAAACTTACGCATCGTAATCGGCGCGGGGATCAATGTCCTGCAGGTCTTTAAACCCGTTAGATTTGGTATGGGTCGCTCCAAACAATCAAATACTCTATTAATATCAGCCATAATCTGACGGTTCGATGTCAGCAAACAATGATCCGCATAAACCTTGGCCGTACTCTCATTCAAATTACCCGTACTCACAAAACCAAACTGGGTGGTTCTGTTGAATTCTCTGCGCTTAATGACACAGATTTTTGCGTGAATTTTCATCTCAGGCAACCCAATGTAAACCTTCACCCCCTCCTCTTCCAATCGCTTCTTCCACATCAAATTGGCTTCCTCGTCAAATCGCGCCTTCAACTCAATAACCACAGACACTTGCTTCCCATTTCTCACCGCATTCACCAATGCATTGATTACCCTTGAATCTTTGGCCAATCGATACAAAGTCACCCGAATACTAACAACCGCCGGGTCGATGGCCGCTTCACGCAACAAATCAATCACCGAATCAAAGGAGTGGTAAGGAAAATGTAACATCACATCCTTCTTAGAAATGACATCCATAATCCTACACGGCTGGGTCAACAGCGGATGAACAAAAGGCTTGGGACGAGAATTGATATCCGTAAAAACCTCCCTCGGGAAATCCATGAAATCCTTAAAATTGTGAATTCTACCCCCAGGAACCATGTGATCCTTCTTGTTCAAACTCAATCGCTTCATCATAAACTCCAACAAATTCGCATCAATCTGCTTGTCGTATACAAATCGCGTCGCCTTTCCTTTTTTACGATTCTTGATGCCCTTCTCCAGGTCGTCGATCAAATTGGAATGAAAATCATTGTCCAAATCCAACTCGGCATCACGCGTTACTTTAATCAAATGACCCATGAATTTATCAAACCCAAAGGGCGCAAACAAATAAGGTAGATTATACCGAACGATGTCTTCCAGCAGAATTAAATCTTTGGTTCCTTTAGCCGATGGCAAAACCACCACGCGAGGCAAATCGCCAACGGGAATTTCAATTAACGCGTAACGATGCATCATGGCCGACTGAGAATGACCCAATACGCAAGCCAAGTAAACACTGCGATCACGGAGCAATGGCATACTCGGAATCGACTCAATCATTAAGGGCACAATTCTCGTATGGAGGCGCTCTTCAAAAAATGCCTCTACAAATATCTTCTGCTCTTTTGTGAGCTGCTTGTCGGTTTTAAAATGGATTTTCTTACCCTCCATCGCAAGAACTAAGTCGCGATAAATTTTCTCGAATTGTTGCTGTTGGGTGAGCACGATCGACATAATACTGGCGAGAATTTTTTCAGGATTCTCCTCCAAATGCATCTTCAATTTGTTCCCCGCAGTCCTGGTCATCCGGTTCAGTGTTGCCACCCGAACACGAAAAAACTCGTCCAAATTGTTAGAAAATATCCCTAAAAATCGCAAACGATCGTAAATGTGATTCTCCTCGTCTGCCGCTTCTTGTAAAACCCTGCCGTTAAACGCCAACCAACTAATATCCCTGTTAATTCCTTGCTTCTTTAAACCCATAATGGAAATCTATCCAATGCAAAGATGATAGTTGTATTTGCGATTTAGAATTATTTCGAGAAGAATATATCATCAATTTAGTGTTAATAAATCGCACTGTCCTTTATACATAATTTGGTAATACAAAATTGATGTTAATACCCATTTTTGTTAGCCATAACAAAACATACCAATTGGTATTTTGGGGACGTGAAATCTACTCCTAGAGAAATGCAAGTTTGCATTCTAAGCGATTTGCATTTGGGCACATTTGGCTGCCATGCCGAAGAAATTAGCGATTACTTGCGAAGCATCAATCCGGAAATTTTGGTACTCAATGGCGACATCATCGACATATGGCAGTTCAAGAAGTCATATTTCCCGCCACAGCACATGCAAGTGATACGGGATATCCTAAAGCTTAATACCCAAGGGACTCAAGTATACTACATCACAGGCAACCACGATGAAGCCTTGCGTAGATATTCTGGCACCCAGTTGGGGAATATCAGACTGGACGATAAACTAATTTTGGAATTGGATGGCAAGAAGGTTTGGATTTTTCACGGTGATGTTTTTGATGCCACAACCAAAGGATCCGCAAGATTGCTCGCTCAATTGGGCGGCAAAGGCTACGACTTATTGATTTGGCTAAACCACAACATCAATGCGCTACTCTCATTGATGGGTCGCGAAAAAATGAGCCTCAGCAAAAAGGTGAAAGAGAGTGTTAAAAAAGCGGTTTCTTGGATTAACAATTTTGAGCAGACGGCAGCGGAACTAGCCATCGAAGAGGGATACGACGTCGTTGTTTGCGGCCACATTCACCAGCCACAGCAAAGAATCATCAAAACGGAAAAAGGTGAGGTAACCTATTTGAATTCCGGTGATTGGATCGAAAATCTCACGGCTCTGGAATACAATGAAGGTACCTGGAAAATTTACGAGCATCCACAGCAAAATCGCAAAAAAATGCCAAGGAGTACCGAGTATTTAACAGAACTGGAACGCCTTAAAAAACCTGAGATTCCTGATGTGCTTTCACACCACATCGCCGCATTTATCGCCACCAAAACTGCCATTTAATTCATACCATGAAGATTCTTTACGCCGTCCAAGCGACAGGGAACGGGCATATTAGCAGGGCTTCTGAGATTCTGCCGATACTTCAAAAGTTTGGCACCGTCGATATAATGCTCAGCGGCAACAACGCCCATTTGCCGGTAAATCTGCCCGTAAAATACAAGAGCAAGGGATTGAGTTTGTTTTATCAATCGGGTGGCGGATTGAATTACTATCGCATGCTGAAGCAATTGAACCCTTTTAGAATTTGGAACGATATCAAGCAATTGCCGGTGGATCAATACGATTTGGTCATCAACGATTTTGACCTCATAACTGCTACGGCTTGTAAATTCAAGGGCGCATTTAGTATTCAATTTGGTCACCAAGCCAGTTTTAATTATACCGAAACGCCTCGACCTACAAAGAAATCAATGATTGGCGAATGGGTACTGAAGAATTTTGCACCCGCTAAACTAGATATTGGATTGCATTTCAAGCCCTATCACCCCAATATTCTACCGCCCATAATCAAGGAGCACATCCGCCAGGCACAGCCATCGAACCAAGGACACATCACGATTTACCTCGCACAATACGGCCACGAAGAGATTTATAAGCAGGTCAAGAGTTTAACCCATTTAAAATTCCACATTTTCAGCAGCGGAATCAAAGAAAAGAAGACCGTTCACAACTGCCTTTTCTTCCCCTTGGGCAAAGAGTCATTTTCCCATTCGATGATTCATGCAAAAGGGATCATCACGGGCGGAGGATTTGAAACGCCCGCCGAAGCTTTGTATTTAGGCAAGAAAATCATGGTCATCCCCATCAAAGGTCAATACGAACAGGACTGCAACGCTGCTGCACTTAAAGAATTTGGCGCAGAAGTAATCAACGAGATCGATATAAACTTTGGCGCAGCTGTAGACCGGTTTTTTCACGAATCCCGAGAAACCGCACCACGCTACTTTCAAGATTCTACCAACGAAGAAATTGTTGACCAGTTTATGTCGATTGCAATTCAGGCGTTAAATACCCATAGGAATCAAGTCCTAAGCGACCATAAAATCCAGTTACAGAAAACGCATCAAGAAACGCCGCTACCCGAAGCCACTGCATTTGATGGGCTCATGAACACCAATTTCCCATCGGCATCTTCGGCCATCAATATCATGCCTTGACTTTCAATGCCTCGCATTTTACGGGGGGCTAAGTTTGCCAATAAAAGCACCTGCTTACCCACCACTTCTTCGGGTGAAAAATGCAAGGCAATCCCTGACACAACGGTCCGAGTTTCGGCACCCACCTCCAAAGTCAGTTTCAACAATTTATCGGCTTTCTCAACCTTTTCACAGGCCACAACGGTTGCAACGCGCAGATCTAGCTTCGCAAAATCATCGTAGGTTACTTCCGGCTTAGTTTCAGCCATGGCTTCAATTGCTCCACTCATATTTTTGTCGTTTTCAGTCCCCGAATTATTGCTTTTTGATGCTGATTCTGCGATAACGGCCGCGGCATTCGCCGCGCCGGCTGCCTGCAGCTTTGAAATTTGAACCTCAATCACATCATCCTCAATTTTCTGAAAT
>CANIZU010000159.1 GCA_947472115.1 Flavobacteriales bacterium
AGTCTGCGTAGCCAATATTTTTTTCGTTTCGATGTCTTGAATCGCGACCATCTGCCTTGGTGCTACCCTGCCCACCGTGCCGTATACTTGTCGATGAAACTCGTTCACCGTAACCAACGGACTCGTCTCGCTCAAACCATAGCCTTCTTGAACTCTCATGCCCAAATTGGCAAAAAATTCGCCGACATGGACTGGCAAAGCACCGGCCCCACTGACAAAGATTTTTAATCGGCCACCCATTTTCGCTTTGATCTTGCTGTATACCAATTTCTCTGCGATGGCAACCTGTATCGCCAACAATGGACCTACTATCTTGCCTTCGTCGCGCTTCACCCTGGCTTCTCCACCCACTCTTAGCGCCCATAAGAAAATCTTTGCGCTAACACCCCCTTTTTCCGTACCACTCTTGTACACCTTATCGTGGACACGCTCCAACAACCTAGGCACCGCCGCCATCAATGTAGGACGCATTTCCTGGATATTCTGAGCCACTTTGTCGATGTTCTCCGCAAACGCCACCTGCGCACCCATATATGTACTCAAATACATCGTAGCCAATCGTTCAAAGACGTGACTCAAAGGCAAAAAGCTCAAGTATAAATCATCCGACGTAATGGCCGGACACAAATCTTTGGCATCATAACAGTTGCTCATGAAATTGTAATGCGTAAGCATCACCCCCTTAGGCATCCCTGTTGTTCCGCTAGTATAAATTAACGTCGACAAGTCTGTCTTCGTCACTGATGCGTATCTTTCTGCTATCGCCCCTGCGTATTTATCCCTTAAGGCCTCCCCTTCAACCAAAACCGAAGTATAATCCGTAAATTTCTCCCCTTGGTCCAAATCCTTTGGCATCGCAATAACCTTCATTACGGTAGCACAATCACCTTCCACCTTCTTAAACTTCTTGAATAAAAAGGCATTGCCAACAAATAAAACCTTACTACTACTATCGTTAATTATATATGCTGTTTCCTCACCAGTTAATGTTGGATAAACCGAGACGTTCACCAAGCCCAACTTCTGAATGGTTTGGTCGATTACGTAATACTCCGGACAATTATCCATTATCAGGGCAACGCGATCGCCTTTCTGAAGACCCAATTCCATAAAATAGGCACCCAATTGATCAACCCCATCCAAAATATCCTGATAGGTCAACTGCTCCCATTTCCCCTTCTCCTTATAAAACATCACGGCCCGATCTGGACTGTGAATTTTATGCGCTGAATTCAAGTAAAAATCGTGAAGTGAATTAAAATCGGGGTCAATTTTTTGTATTAATTGAGGCATAAATTAATTTTATTATATCAATCGTTAGAATTTCAGACCAAATATTCAGTTATCATTGTTTCAATAATTTACCGAAAAATTCAATACGATTCTTAAAATAGTCCTCATATTGATTAAGTGTGAAAACATCACTTTTATCATTGTTACAAAAATAACAAAGAAGCGTACAATTCAACCTCGAATAATGCTGGCTAACATCATTGCGATCTATTTCTAACCAGAGGCCTCGTGTTCTGCCGCGTGTCAACAAGCCACGTTCAGGGAACCTTTTAGACTTCAACAACCCTCTGCGCACTATCTCTTGCAACTCTATCTCCGCTACCCCGCAGATACAACACTTGTAATCTTGTTCTTTATACCAACATAAAAAATCAATTTCATCACGAAACCCTGAAACATTCAATTTGACTTTTCGCCTGTAGAAGTTCTTCAACTGCTTTTCACTTTTCGGCTCATATTTATATTCTATATTCGTCATTTTAATCGAACTTCTTTACGGAAGAAAAAAATTATTTTTTTGAATTTATTTCAATTCTATACAATCCGCATTGACACAATTATCTCAAACTAATTTTCAACTCTGGCATGGCATCCCATTCAGCCATTTTTGTGTTTGCCTCACCGCAATCTGTCGATAGGATCTCATCAGGATTTATCTCTGACACACCGGAAATACATACCATCCCATTTTCCCCTACTGACATAAACAAAAAGACAACGACGCCCTCCACTTTTGTTGCCATATACTTCACCAATTCTTGATTCGATCCATTACAATTTCTTTTGATAAGACTCATAGCTTTGTTGAAGGCGTTTATTGTCTTTTCTTCGGGTGAACATGGAGCAGTTACAACATCTAAATCTCCAAATTTAGCAAAACAATCTTTAAATGCTAAATCATATTTACTTCTTATTCCTGCAACTTTTTTCATTACATTGCCATATTCAGTGTAAAAACTCTGATCGCCATCTGGGGAATCTGGCCTCATAGAATCACTCAACATAAATAGATCATCAGAACTTGGCAACTCAATTTTTTTTTCTAACGCATATTTCTTACAATCACAAACCGTGTTTAAAGACACCATTTTCGTTGTATCTAATGGATTATCTAAATCACTCTTATTCTCTTTTGAAGTACAGGCGAATAATGAAAATGCAAAAAACAAATAATAATTTCGATTCATAATTAATTAGTTAGTACATTAAAATAAGTATAAAACAAATATAATAATGTAAAACGAAAATTCTAACATTTTATGAATTTTCGTTTTAAACTATAGAGGGTCAAAGGAAAATAACAGATTTTCACCAACCTCAAAATCATTTTTTACAAATCAAATACCATTGATTTATTATACTTAAACAGCTTCCGCTTCAACCGCTACTACTTCTGGCACCATGCGCTTAAGCAAATTCTCAATTCCCGCTTTCAAGGTCATTGTGCTGCTCGGACATCCACTGCAACTGCCTTTCATTTGAACCGTAACTACCCCATCAATAAAACTTTTGAAATCAATCGCACCGCCGTCCATTTCAACCGCCGGGCGAACATGGTCTTCAAGGAGCTGACGAATTTTACGCTCAATTCCGGTTTCCTGTTCTGGGGTTAATGAAATTTTAGGAGCGACAATCTCTTTGCCTTGCTCGATCCATTCGGTAAAGAAATTACGCAAATCTGGAATCAAATCGAACCACTCGTAATCTTCATTTTTTGTAATACTCACAAAATTATTCATAATAAAAACACCCTTCACAAAAGGCATTTCGAACAAAGCCTTCACAAGTTCACCGCCGTCTTGAGCCTTCTCTGCATTACGGAAATCAGCACTGTCGTTTGGCAACAACATTTTGTTTGCCACAAACTTCATACTTTCAGGGTTTGGAGTCGCCTCCGCGTAAATGGTTACAATGTCGTTCAAGCTTTTTTCCATAACCCTACAAAATTAACGAAACTTTTACCGATTTACCACCCTTATTTAGATTGTTTCTAAAACCAGCGTTAGAGCGAGCGAAGAATCTCCCAAACCGCGTTATCGGCTGATATGCCATCAGCGAATTGTTGATAGTTTATTGGGTTTTCTGTTTGATGCGTCCCCGCTGTTTAGCATCTTTGTATACTTCAATTTTTCTCAATTAAACGCGTTAAAACTCAGTATAAAGCCATCATGACGAAAGCCAAAACTACATTTTTTTGCAAATCCTGTGGATTCGAAAGCCCCAAGTGGATCGGGAAATGCCCTGGCTGCAGTGAATGGAATACATTTATTGAGGAAATCAAACCCACAAAACAAACCACCGCATGGAAGAAAAGCGGTCGGAAAATTGCCGAACCAAAACCTTTAAATCAAATCCAAGCCAACCAAAGTGAGAGATTAATACTACCCGATGAGGAACTCAATTTGGTATTGGGTGGCGGACTTGTTGCTGGAGCCGTCGTGCTTCTTGGCGGAGAACCAGGCATCGGAAAGAGTACGTTATTATTGCAAATCGCCCTGCAAACCACCGCCAAAACCTTATATGTTTCTGGGGAAGAGAGTGAAACGCAAATCAAACTGAGGGCGGAACGACTTGGCTTTGGGGATAGCACCTGTGAGATCCTGACAGAAACATTGCTGGAAAACATCAAAGATGTACTCACGAAAGACCAACCCGAGCTTTTAATCATCGATTCAATTCAAACGCTATACAGCGATCAGCTTGATGCCACTCCGGGAAGCGTATCGCAAATCAGAGAATGCGCAGGTCAATTGTTACAATTTGCCAAAGAAAATGACGTACCCGTTTTCTTGGTTGGACATATCACCAAAGATGGAAACTTGGCTGGGCCAAAGATATTGGAACACATGGTGGATACCGTTTTGCAATTTGAGGGCGACAGGCATCATGCATATCGAATCATCAGAACGTTAAAAAACCGATTTGGAAGCACGCAAGAACTGGGCATTTACGAGATGCATGGCGCTGGATTGAAAGGCGTTAAAAACCCGTCAGAAATTTGGCTTGCCCAACGCGAAGAAGTCCTTTCTGGCATTGGC
>CANIZU010000160.1 GCA_947472115.1 Flavobacteriales bacterium
CTTCAAACCAAAGACAGCGCATACGTTACGATTGCAACCTATCCAACACCAACAGCCTCTCTGCCCAATAACCGTCCAATGCCAACAGGCGTAAACAATGTCAAAAATGAATTCGGGACGGAAAACGCACGCAGAATGTTGGATCGCTTTTGGATTATTAATGATGGTGGTTACAGCACGAAACCAGAAATCAGTCTCGGATTTTCATACTTAGACCCCGAACATAACACAGGAACCAACACCATTCAAGAATCAAACATGGGAGCCATTAACTGGGTGGCCGCATCCAACAAATGGAGTTACCCCGTACAATCAAGAGTTATTGCATCAAAAAATACACTTCTCATTCACACAGGTCAAAAATTCTCTGGCACTTGGACATTGAGCGATACTACGCCCTGTCCTATTGCGAATTTTGCCTCCTATGGCGTTTGCGAAAAAGACTCTGTTCTATTTACAGATAAATCAACCGTAGTAGATGACACCCTTATTCAATGGCGATGGGATTATGGCAATGGCAACAAAGGAAGTGGTGATTCAACGGTTGGACATTATTCCCCCGCTGGAAATTATAAAGTTCGATTGATTGTCCGCGCTGCAAATGGTTGTGAGGACACTACGTTTAAAAATGTCAGCATTCTAGGCGCACCACAAGCCAACTACGTTGTGGAAGACACCTGCGAAAACGAAATCGTTAAATTTACATCACTCACAGCCCCAGGCAGTGGATTCCTTGCCAAAGAATATTGGTGGTTTGGTGATGGAACAACCACAGCGGGAAAAAGTCCGACACACTTTTATGGATCGGCGGGTTATCCAACCGTGCGATATATCGTATATAATAGCAACCTATGTAAAGACACAATAATCCGGACTCTTTTCATTGCAAACAAGCCCTACGCCTACTTTATGGTTAAACCAGATTGTGAAGATCTGATGTTCCCGTTCGCAAACGCATCAACCGCTGGCATAGGAACCATTAGCACATACAAATGGGATTTCGGCAACGGCAGAAAATCAGGTCAACGAAATGAGAACATTCTTTACCCCGACTCTGGTACTTATAAAGTCAATTTAATTGTAATTAATAGCTACGGCTGTCGTGATACCAATGCCCAAAACTTGAGAGTTTATCCTCGGGCCATTGCTAGTTTCAAATACGACCCCTATATCCCATTAATGACGCAAAATGTGGCATTTACCAACAACTCTAAAATTGATACCAAATGGTCTTGGGATTTTGGAGATGGCTACTACGACCTGGTGAGAGATCCTCAGCACATATACAAAATGTATGGCAACTACAATATCACGTTGATCGCTGATAATCAATACGGTTGCCCTGACACGATCACTAAGAGCATCAAGGTAAAATCAATCCCACTTTACTGGTTCCCAACGGCATTCACGCCAAAAAATTCAGACGGAACCAACGACTACTTCGGGTTGTACTCTCCCCTCACCGTGAGCAATTACAGACTTCTCATTTACAATCGCTACGGACAACAGATATTTGAAGCCAAAGATCAAGCAACTCTGTGGGACGGTTTAGTGAACGGAGAACTTTGCCAGAGCGGCGTTTATATCTACGATGCTACCTTTAAAAACCCAGAAAACGAACTACAACACTTTTCTGGAAGTGTCACCCTACTGAGATAAACATCTATTTTCGTGTGAATGTGAAAGTTTACCCCGACTTTTGCAATACGATATGATTCAGACTGGCCTATTCCTTGATTTAACCTTTCATCACGACACCCCACAAGGTTGGTATTTGGTTGATGAAATGGGAGTAGAAGTATTACTACCCAACAAATTTTGTCCGTCAGAAGCCATTGAAGGGGATGTCATTAACGTTTTCATTTTTAGAGATTCCGAAGACCGCTTAACAGCCACTACCGTTGTTCCGATGATTGAAATCGGACAGTTTGCGTGCTTAGAAGTGGTTTCGGCAACAGGCATTGGGGCCTTCTTAGATTGGGGCTTGGAGAAAGACCTATTCGTCCCATTCAAAGAACAACATCGCAAATTGGTGGAAGGAGAGCATACCGTTGCATACTTATATCGCGACGAAGTCACCGACAGATTGTTAGCCAGCACAAAAATCTCCAAATGGCTCGAAAAGACAGATGTCAACCTGCTCTATAACACCGCCGTTGATCTATTGTGTTTTGAAGAAACGGAAATTGGATTTCGGGTAATCATCAACCAAAAACATCAGGGGATTATTTACAAAAACGAAGTCTTTCAACGAATCGAAATGGGCGACCAATTAAAAGGCTACGTTCGATTGGTTAGAGAAAATGGACATGTGGACGTATCGCTTACCCCGATGGGGCATAAGAAAGTAAGTACTTTGTCAGAAACCGTTTTGGAGGCCATCACAGCCGCGGGCGGATTTTTAGCACTACACGATAAATCCGATGCAAATCTCATTCAGTCGAAATTGGGAATGAGTAAAAAGGCTTTCAAGCAAACCGTTGGCGTTTTATACAAAGCCAAGGAAATCATCATCGAAGAGTCTGGAATTAGAAAGTTATAGTTCAGGGCATCATCCCCAATATATTCTGACCCAGTGCCGGTAACAATACCCGCTGGGTCATTTTATTTTCAGTGGCTATTGAAAGCAAGCGTTCACCCGGCTCGCCGATGGGTTCATCGCTCAAATCAAACGTCCCGTAGTGCATCGGCACCATATATGTCGCCCCCAAATCCAAAAAAGATTGATACGCCTTTGCTGGTGAGGAGTGATTGGACTCCATAAACCATTCCGGTTGATACGCACCGATCCCTAAAATAGCAATATCGATATGTGGGAACAGTTCGTGCATTTCTAGATAGTGTTTTCCATACCCTGAATCCCCACCAAAATAAATCACTTTACCCCCTACTTCTATCACGAATGCCCCCCACAAATGTCGATTGGTATCCGTTATCCATCTCCTACACCAATGTCGAGTTGGCAAATAGGTAATCTTAACCATCTGATCATCCAACTGATACTGCTGATACCATCCCGCCTCCTGAATCTTACCATTGCGGTTAAATCGTTTCAGCAAAGGAGCCGTAGAAAGCCCGCACAAATACTGAGCATCGGGATTCAATTTAGAGAGCAACCGCATACTGTTATAGTCCAAGTGATCGCGGTGATCGTGACTCAACAGCACATAGTCAATTTGGGGCAATTCCGTTGGCGCCACAGGTAACGTAGAAAATCGTTTTAACACCCGAGAAGCATTGCCAAATACCGGATCGGTGATGAGCGTCTTGCCGCCCACGCGAATCATAAATGTGGCATGACCTAACCAAGCTACACCATCTATTGAATCGTCTTTAATCCAACCCAACTCATTAGAAATTGGCAACTGAAATGTATCGGTCTTCTTAAATTCCAAATACGGATTGGTTTGTTTTTTCCATTTACGGACATCTTTGAACGTCAATAAAAACGGGTAATCTGGATTGTAGTAACGGTCATTAGAAATAGGTGTGCCAGGACAACCCTGCTTTAGCGGATGATATTTCAACGCTGGATTGTGTGCAAATTCCCCTTTCGTCATAACCTGTGTTTGGCTGTACGATGGCAGCCATTTTGATATTCCAATAAGTAACAAAACAAATGCTATTCTGGCGTGATTCATACTGAGATTTTTATATTTCTGCTGTTCGATGCAAGTCCCATTCTCCCAAAATATGCAGCGCTTCAAAAACCGTCTCCAACCCTTTCACACTAACAATCAACGCTTTATCGGTTTGTTTTACGCTGAACTTATTGGGATTGCTGGCAACAAAGCCCATAATCGCGACAAAACTATCGCTGTGGTAAACTGCCGCATTGGCATCGCCAGGGAAATAGCAACGCATACCACCATTTCCCAGTGAAATTTTCTCCATGCCCAATTGCTTTCCAGCCCATTTCAATCGAACCGTGTCCAACAATGCCGCCACAGTATTTGGAATTTTCCCAAATCTATCCTTTAGATTGTTCGCAAATCGCTGCAATTCCAATTCAGTATTGATGTTTGATAGTTCGCTGTACAAAGCCAATCTCTCCGCGGTCTGGGTGACGTATTCCGATGGGATGAGCATTTCAAATTGGGTATCGATCTGACAGTCGCGGCTGCTGATATCTTCGGGTTGATCAAACAACGCATCAAACTCTTCATTTTTCAATTCCCGCACCGCTTCATCCAAAATCTTATGATACATATCAAACCCCATCTCGCTGATGAAGCCAGACTGCTCGCCGCCCAA
>CANIZU010000161.1 GCA_947472115.1 Flavobacteriales bacterium
GGCGGGATCTGAGCTTGTTTTTGAAAGTTTGTAAGCCCTAAACCAAAGTTTAACATCTTTGGCAAACGATTTGCAAGGGTAGGTCGTCTTTGAACCCTAACATGACTTTTCTATTCACCGCACTCAGTATACTTTTTGCTCCTGTCCAGGCTTCTTCTGCTGGGATGGCGGAGACAAAGCCCGATACACTCTACCCCATTTCTACCCTGTTTAATAAGCAACATTTTGTTTATCAGCTGATTACCCAGGAATATATCACCAACGAGAATGATTTCTTTTTGGATGTCAAGTTGGATACTTGCTTTTTGATTTTCTCCCGGACCGAAGGCGTAAATACGTTTGATATGGGATATTACGGCGATGCGATCGGCAGCAAGCCATGGAAAAACGCCAACAGCATACAGTTACAGCCGTTAAGGATAAAATTCAACAATCAGGGCGCCGTGTTAGAATTGGTAAACTGGACGATTTTCCGAGATGCTCTGATGAGTGGGATTTCAAAGCAGACAACAGCGAATTTGATTAGTCCGGAAAAATTTGACGAGGAACGAGTTCGTTTAAATAATGAAAAAATCATCCGTCGTTTGGTGATGGAGGATATCAATTATCTGTTTGATTTGTGTGACGATAGCCTTCGGGAAGATGGGGAGTATATTAGAATTAAACCTGTTCGCTCTCCATTTAGTGGGGAGGATATGTATTTACAAGGGAATTTAACGTTGGAGCGACCTGCGGGCACAAAAAATACGTTAAAAATTTTCACCAAGAATGCGGCTGGGGCCTATGAAAAACCCATTCTATTGGAGGAATGCAATGAATACGCAAAAGCGGCGGCCGCCGATGGTACTCAACCCTTGTCTGAGATTCAGAGAGTTGGATTGAACAACGAGGTGGAATACCAGTACAATACTGCCAAAAAGACGATGTTTAGGGCGATTTTTTCTGATGTGTTGGCTATCAATTTCCAATCAAGGGGAAATATCCGCACTTACACTTTGTGGGATTCTAAATAAAAAAATCCCCTCGTTTGTTAACGAGGGGATTTTTAGAAGATGATTGATATCAGCGCGCTGATTATCCTTTCATGATCTGATCGAAGATGGCTTTGAAGCCAGCAGGATCATTCATAGCCAAATCGGCTAGGACTTTGCGGTTGATTTCAAGGGCACTGCTGTTAAGCTTACCCATGAATTTGCTGTAACTAACACCGTTGATACGACAAGCGGCATTAATACGCACGATCCACAAAGAGCGGAATTCGCGTTTCTTAACACGGCGGTCACGGTAGGCATAGGTTAAACCTTTTTCTACTGCGTTTTTGGCAACGGTCCAAACGTTTTTACGACGACCAAAGTAACCTTTGGCGAGTTTGAGGGTCTTTTTGCGGCGAGCTTTACTCGCGACGTGGTTGACGGATCTTGGCATATTATTTTAGTTTAGTGGCTTGAGCGGCAATCTATTACAAAAGCGCTTTTGTGCTCCGGCCAAAGTTTGTTTTAATTATTTTCCGATGCGAAGCATGAATTTAACGTTGCTCATGTTTGTTACATCAACAATCGCATCATTGCCCAAGGCGCGCTTGCGCTTGGTTGATTTCTTGGTCAAAATGTGATTTTTGAATGCTTTCGCTCTTTTTACTTTTCCAGATCCGGTTACTGTGAACCTTTTTTTGGCGCTGGAATTGGTCTTCATTTTAGGCATATCCTGAATTCTTATTTTTTAAACGTTTATTTTTTAACTTTTGGTGCCAAAATGATGGCAACCTTTTTTCCTTCTTCTTTGGGCTCCGACTCTAACTTCGCGTACCCTTCGTCGATCAATACATTCGCATAACCCATCAACAAATCGATACCGCGTTGCTTATAGATAATGGTACGACCTCTAAAAAACACATAGGCACGAACTTTATGTCCTTGCTCTAAGAAATGCTTTGAGTGCTTGATTTTAAAATCGATATCGTGTTCGTCTGTATTTGGACCGAAACGAATTTCTTTCACCTCTTGCTTCACCGCATTTGCTTTGATTTCTTTTTGTTTTTTCTTTTGCTCGTACAAGAATTTCTTGTAATCTACAATTTTACAAACTGGAGGATCGGCTTGCGGAGAGATTTCCACCAGGTCCAATCCCAATTCATAGGCAACTTCCAAAGCCTTGGCTGTGGGGTAAACATCCACAGGCATGTGCTCTCCTACCACCCGCACATTGGCAGCGGTAATTAGCTCATTGATCTTGTGGAGAGCCTCTTTCTTTACGAACGGTCTTCTGCTATATCCTGGTTTCATCTATTAATATATCAGCTAGTTGCTGAATCCCCATGGTACCCAAATCAAGACCGCCGTGCTTCCGAACTGATACTTGCTGTTCGTTGGCTTCCTTCTCTCCTACAATTAACATGTAAGGGATTTTGGCGATTTCGGCGTCGCGGATTTTCTTGCCCGCTTTCTCGGCCCGAGTGTCCAAGGAGGCGCGAATATCGTGCTTTTTTAAGAAATTTACAACCTCTTGTGCGTAATCTGTAAATTTATCGCTAATTGGCAATATCACCACCTGTTTTGGAGCCAACCAAGTTGGGAAATTTCCAGCATAGTGTTCTAGCAAGAAACCAATGAAACGCTCATGCGTACTCAATGGCGCCCGGTGAATGATAATGGGCCTCTCCTTCTCATTCTTCTCGTTGATATAACTCAAATCAAATCTTTCCGCTTGCGCAAAATCCACCTGATTTGTTGCCAACGTAAATTCACGTCCAATTGCACTCCAAACCTGAATATCAATTTTGGGTCCGTAGAACGCCGCTTCATCTTCTACTTCCACATAGCTCACGCCCATGCTTTGCAAAACGCGACGTACCATATTTTCCGTCTTCTCCCACAATTCTGGCATGTCGATGTACTTCTTACCCAACTTCTCCGGATTGTGCTTCGAGAAACGCATCACATACTTATCGATACCAAACTTCTCGAAATATTTCAAATACAAGGCATTCACCCCTTTGAATTCTTCCTCAAACTGAGCTTCGGTACAATAAATGTGTGCGTCGTTCATTTGCAAACTGCGCACCCGCATCAAACCAAATAACTCACCGCTCTGCTCGTAGCGATAACACGTACCGTATTCAGCAAAACGCAAAGGCAATTCCTTATAAGTATGAGGCAAGGCCTTAAAGATCTTGTGGTGGTGAGGACAGTTCATCGCCTTGAGATAATACTTCTCCCCATCGATTTCCATGGGAGGGAACATACTATCTGCATAATAAGGTAGGTGTCCGCTCTTCAAGTACATACTTTCCTTGGCGATGTGCGGCGATTTCACACGCTGATAACCCGCCTCTTTCTCCGTTTTCTTGGCATACGTTTCCAAGGCTTCAATGATGATACCTCCATTGGGCAACCAAAGTGGCAATCCTGGACCGACATCGTCATCAAACGTATAAATTTCTAACTCCTTACCCAACTTACGGTGATCACGCTTCTTCGCCTCTTCCATGCGCTCCAAGTGCTCATCCAACTCCGACTTTTTTGGGAAGGTAACTCCGTATATTCTTGTTAACTGTTTGTTCTTTTCGTTTCCTCTCCAATACGCACCGGCAGTATTCAGCAATTTGACTGCTTTGATATGTCCGGTATGGGGGATGTGTGGGCCACGACATAAATCGGTAAAATTGCCCTGCTCATAAAAAGTGATGCTTCCATCAGCTAGTTCTTGAATCAACTCAAGTTTATAGGGATCGCCTTTGGCAGTAAAATAGTCTGTAGCATCTGCTTTTGAAACTTCTTTTCTTACAAAGGCGCTATTGTTCTTGGCCAATTCCATCATCTTTTTTTCCAAAGCCTCGAAAGACTCAGATGAAAAATGCTGATCTCCAAAATCTACATCGTAATAAAAACCACTATCAACCGCTGGACCGATGGCCAACTTCACACCCGGATACAATGCTTCTAGCGCTTCGGCCATTAAGTGTGCACTTGAGTGCCAATAGGTCTGCTGACCTTCCTTGTCTTTCCACGTAAGCAATTGCAAGGCAACGTCTTTGGTGATTGGCCGACTGGCATCCCAGACTTCCTTGTCCACTTTGGCGGCGAGCACGTTACGTGCAAGACCCTCGCTGATCGACAGGGCCACATCCATGGCTGAAGATCCACTGGGGTAGCTGCGAACGGCGCCGTCTGGGAAGGTGATGTTGATTTGCATACGTTTCAATTTTTCAATAAGGGCTACAAAAATACTGAATCGTTTTGGCATTTGAAC
>CANIZU010000162.1 GCA_947472115.1 Flavobacteriales bacterium
GTGAATCCACAAGAATTGTATTTCCTAAATAGAAAGGGTTGGGTTGCGTTGAATGAACAAGTTTTGGATAACAACCAAATGAGCACATGGATCAAGAAGGGTGCGAAATATTTGGTGTTAAATAAATCCAGTTATAAGAATTGGGTGACATTGGACATCACCCAATCGAGTGCCATTCCAGACGTTGAATTGGTATTTGAGAATGAACATTACGCGCTTTATAAATTGACATCAGATAGTACCGAATAATCGAATGAGTGTTTGATTTTCTATACGATGCGGGGAACATGCTTTTTTGCGTCGTCAAAAAATGGTAATCTTGAATCAAATAAAAACGACATGAATTCTGCACTTAGTATTTCAAAGGGACTCTCATTCGCCATAGTATCAGCGACATTAATTTTTGTTTTGGGTTCATGTAAGAAAGATCCTGTAAAGTCGATGCCTGGACCGGGAGAATATTTGAATTCTAAGGTTGGTTCCAACTGGAGTTATTCTACCACGGGTACATCGAGCAGCGATTGGACGGTGAAAGTGGAGGATTCTACGGCTCTCTATTTATCGAACACTTTTCAAATGTATAAGACCAATACTGCGGGTGTTATCAGCCGAAACTACTATCGCTATAGCAAGGGAAATTATAGCGTTCTGGTTTTGGATGCCGATGGCGCCACCCAAGAAATTGTTTATTTAAAGGATTCAATGCAGACCGGTAAAAAATGGTCGAAGTCGATTAAGGGATTAGGCGGAATTTTTAAACAGTACAACTATGAAGTCATCGAAACGGTTTCTAAAACGGTTGGAAGTAAATCGTTTGAGAATGTTGTTCATATTCGATTAAACATCCCTTCGTTGGGCTATACATCCGATGCGTATTACGCGCCAAAAGTGGGTTTGGTGATGGTAGACGATGATTATGCATCGAGTGGAAATGCTTACCATACGGAAATCAAATCGTATGATTTGAAATAAATTATTTTGGTAGCCCCGACGAGAATCGAACTCATATCAAATGTTTAGGAAACATCTATTCTATCCATTGAACTACGGGGCCAAAGGGGAGGCAAAATTACTTTAAAAGGATTGTATTTTGTTAGATCGCTTTGACTTTTATCTAATGATGATTGCCTTTGTAAATTACTGCAAAGATTCCGCATCGCAATGGCTAAATTTGCATCGCTAGTTGTGACGGAAATCGAAAAATCATATCAAAAAGGGATTAGAATTCTCACTTGGATTTTTGTCGGCCTAATTGCTTGGCCTTTCTTAAGGAGTATCAGCACAAACAACGATCTGAATATTTTCTATGGCGCCGCGCAACGATTGGTTTCATTGGAAAATCTTTATAGCAAACCCTATTCAGCCGAAGGTTGGCAGCTCTATTATTATTACAGCCCTTTGTTTGCTACCCTTCTAGCGCCATTTACATTCTTACCTCAGTTTGTTGTCACGCATGAAGTACCCTTTGGATTGTTTATTCTAAAAATCCTTTGGAATTGTTTGAACCTATACTTCGTTTTTCAGTTGTTTCAGTTTGTTCGAGGTTTGGTTAATCCTCCCAAAAAGAAAGCTGGACTGACATTTTGGATTGTGCTTGCTTTGGTTTCCTACCGATGGATATTTTTGAATCTTTTGTATGGCCAGATGACGATACTCATCGTTTGGGGAGTTGTTCGGGCATTTCAATTTTTACAGTCCAAAAAGCCTAAATATTTCACCGGCTTGGCATTTGGTGTTAATCTGAAAATATTACCCATTTTTATGGTGGGTCAGTTGTTCTTAATGAAGCAATGGCGGGCGTTTTTTATTACCGTTTCTTTGGTTATCGCGATGATATTGTTGCCTTTCGCATATTTGCCGTTTCAGTATCATGTAGAATTACTTCAGAGCTGGATGATGAATATCAATCCCTTTTCAAAAAACCACATTGTGGAATTGGGCGAAGGCGGTTTTATTGATTTCGGTGCCTTGGTAACAAAATATCTCACCGGATTAAATATTGAAGGCGAAGAACGGGTGGCTTGGTTTTCGATGGGCGCTTCGGGTGTTTTTATAACAACTCAAGTGTTTAGATTACTGGTGCTGTCGTCTTGTTGCTACTGGATTTGGAAATTTAGGAATATTTCCGACGAGAAAAAGTCGATTTTATTGATGTCGATCTTTATGGCATCAATCCCATTGGCCTTCCCACACCAAAGAGATTATTCATTGTTTATGATGTGGCCATTGGTGTTATTTATTGTGAAAGATTGGTTGATGTCGGCGCAGGGTGATGATAGTACCTTAAAAAGCAAGCTGGATTTCATACCAACTTGGATCAAATTGGGGTTGTTCATTGGGGCGTTTTTGATGGGACTCGTTGTCTTTTTTGAAGCGTTGCCTTTCGATATTCGCGCTTGGATCAGTGGTTATCGTATCCAAGGCATCGGCGGGTTGATTTTCCTACTTTTTGGTCATTGTTACATGAATTGGAAAGTCAAACATTTACAGCATGAAAAAACCATTTAGTTATACTTTATCTTTGAAATCATATGAAAACAATTAAACATATCATTTTTTTGGCCTTGGTTTCCTTGGCTTTAAATGTTCAGGCTCAGAATTGTACGCCAGACACCACCATTAAAGTTCCAGGATTTTATCCAAATAAACTGGCTGATGGAAATGTGGGTACTGCTTACTCTCAAACAGTAATGGTACTATCGTTCAAGGACACTTCAGTGACAGTAGGTGGAAGCCAACAGAAGGTTACGATCGACTCATTGAAATTAACGAAAGTGATTGGTTTGCCTGCGGGATTGGGATATGTTTGTTTTGAGCCTCGTTGTATTTATTTGCCATCGAAAGTGCGTTGTATCAAACTTAGTGGCACACCAACAGTATCTGGTGTTTATCCTTTGAAATTCGCGATTACCGCTTATGCCAAGGTAAATGGGTTTATTCCTGTTTCCCAGCCCGATACCATCAAGAATTTTAGTATCACCATTACAGGTGGAACGGCACAAATCACAGAAAATAGTGTAGCATCAATTCGTGTTTATCCAAACCCAGTAACGAATCAGATTTTTGTTTCTGGTTATAAAGTAAAACCACAGATTTACAATGCTTTGGGCGCTGAAATCAAGTTGAAAATGACCGAGGAAAACGGATTGTGGAGCGCTGATGTTTCTGAATTGACTTCCGGTATTTATTTCATGACATCTAGCGGAATTCATACCCAATGGATCAAGGAGTAATGTCGCCGTTGCATATCGTAATTCCGACCAAGAAAGCGGAAATGCCGGCGTTAATCGTCTTGTGCGTACTGATTTTTGTAGGCTGGGGTTTTCACTATGGCATGCTAGGCTGGAAAGGCGGTTTGGTTTGGTTGCTATTATCCATTCCCTCTTTGATGTTTTTGATCAAAAAACGTCGCGGCGAATATTTTGTCAAGGTTGACGAAGAAGGTATTTCATTCCGATTGCATTTCTTTTCTTCCTATATGATGATTCCCTGGAAGTACTTGCAACGCATCGATTATTTGGAATATGAAATCAACTTCATGTTAAAGGAAACTGCTCAGGTGGTTTCTTTGGCAACGAGTGGTTTGGATGATGAGGATGTAGATTCCTTAAAAGCCTATATCTCGGAAGCCATCGCAAAGCGTGAGGTTCAATAAATTGTTCCCCAAGGATTATTTGTAACTTTGTATTTCTATGTCTTTTCAACCCAATTTTGATTTTGTAGAAGAGCTTCGTTGGAGAGGTTTACTTCATGATGCGATGCCTGGAACCCAAGAATTGCTCAATACCGAGCAGGTTACGGGCTATGTTGGTTTTGATCCAACGGCAGATTCATTGCACATTGGAAATCTCGTACCAATAACGCAGTTGATGCACTTTCAACGCGCCGGTCATATCCCTGTCGCCTTGGTGGGCGGAGCAACAGGCATGGTTGGCGATCCGAGTGGTAAAACCGATGAACGCAAGTTGTTGGATGTTGAAACAATAAATCACAATATTGCTTGCCAAAAGGCTCAACTAGAGAAGTTTATTGAGTTTGGTGATGGTGGCAATAAAGCGAAGATGGTAAACAACTACGACTGGTTCAAAAATTGGTCGTTTTTGGATTTCATTCGCGATGTGGGTAAGCACATTACTGTGAGTTACATGATGAGCAAGGACAGTGTTCGGAATCGACTTGAATCGGGGGGGATTTCGTTTACTGA
>CANIZU010000163.1 GCA_947472115.1 Flavobacteriales bacterium
CACCCATGCGTATCGTGGTCGCCACACCCAACAATCCCATCACACCCATCCATCCCCAGTCCAATCCTTTGTTCAACTTCGGTGCAATCTCTACCGTCATTTGGGAACCATGAATATCAACGGGTTGAATCTCCATTCTTCGGCGCCAAACTTTATCCAATCCATCCACCACCAACAATACCAACACAAAAAACAATGCATCCTTGGTGTTGTAATGCGCCTCGGCAAACATCCTAGGCCAAAGCGATACCATCAAAACCGGCATCATCGCTCCCAGCCGCCATCGCGATTTTTGTGTACCATCCAGCAAACCAAAATCAACCGTGGAATTCAGCCCAGTCGACTTCACCATCCCCCAACCGTTGTTCCTCAACCCCAACAAATACAATCGCCACAGCCCAAAGACAAAAAACGACCACAACAATGCCCGCCTCAACAGCAACTTCACCCGCATCGGCTCGGTAAAAACCAACTGCTCGGCCAAATAACTCATACTCTCCCAAACGGGACCAAAAAACTTGTGCTCCTCTACCTTATCAAACCCTACCCGCCCGCTCAAAAATCGGTTGTTCTCCATCCCAATCGTGCGCTGGGTAATCTCATCCAAATGCACCCCATAATCGTCGAGCGTGAAAAACCCCCAAACCGCATAAAACAGAAAGAACCAGACCCATGGCCCAGTTCTTTCCAAAATGCTATTTTTCCAGCGCTTGATCACGCCGTAAATATAATTCAAATTAATTCGATGCCGCCGCCTCAGCGTATGCCTCAACAGGAATACAAGCGCAAATCAAATTGCGATCCCCAACCGTGCTGTTTACACGAGAAACCGTAGGCCAAAACTTACCCAAACGAATAGAATCCAATGGGAAAGCCGCCTTCTCACGTGAATACTCGCGATCCCAATCATTTGAAATTACAACCGTAGACGTATGTGGAGAATGCTTCAATACGTTGTTGTCCTGAGAATATTTACCCTCCTCAACTTCGCGAATCTCCTCGCGAATACCCAACATCGCATCGCAGAACTTATCCAATTCTTCCTTGCTCTCACTCTCTGTAGGTTCAATCATCAAAGTACCCGCAACTGGGAAACTCAACGTAGGTGCATGATATCCGTAGTCCATCAAACGCTTGGCGATATCTTCCGCCTCTACATGACAGGCCTTGAATTTACGGGTATCCAAAATCATCTCGTGGGCCGCAAATCCGCTCGCTCCTTTATACAATACTGGATACTCAGATTCCAATCTCGCCTTGATATAGTTGGCATTCAAAATCGCATACTTGGTCGCATTCGTAAGACCCTCGCCACCCATCATTTTGATGTAGGCATAGCTGATCAACAAAATACTAGCACTACCCCATGGTGCTGCGCTCACTGCGTGCATCGCCTTTTCAGGACCCATATCTACCACGGCATGACCTGGTAAATAAGGAGCCAAGTGCTTGGCAACACCAATCGGACCCATTCCTGGACCACCCCCACCGTGAGGAATACAGAAGGTTTTGTGCAAGTTCAAGTGACAAACATCGGCCCCAATCATACCGGGCGATGTCAATCCAACCTGCGCATTCATGTTCGCGCCATCCATATACACCTGTCCACCATTTTGGTGAATGATATCTGTTAATTCGGTAATCGCAGCCTCAAACACCCCGTGCGTACTTGGGTAGGTCACCATCAAACAAGCCAAATTGTCTTTGTATTGCAGAGCCTTCGCGCGGATATCCTCCACATCGATGTTTCCGTTTTCATCACACTGCGATACTACCACTTGCATACCCGCCATCACCGCCGAAGCTGGGTTGGTTCCGTGTGCACTCGATGGAATCAAAGCGATGTTTCTATGCGATTCGCCGCGATCCTTAAAATATTCACGAATCACCATCAAACCCGCATACTCTCCCTGAGCTCCCGAATTTGGCTGCATGCTCATGGTATGGAAACCGGTGATCTCACTCAAATCTTTGTTCAACTCCTCGATGATCTCCATGTAACCCTTCGCTTGATCCATTGGGATGAATGGGTGCAAACTGTTGAACTCGGGCCATGTCACCGGAATCATTTCCGTGGTAGCGTTCAACTTCATAGTACAGCTACCCAAAGAAATCATGGAATGACATAAACTCAAATCTTTGGCTTCCAACGATTTGATATAACGCAACATCTCATGCTCTGAGTGGTAACGGTTAAATACGGGGTGCAACATGAAATTGCTTTCACGAACCAACGCCGTAGGCAATTTATGCGATACAGATCCCTCAGTTTTTGCTGCCGTATTCTCAACACCGCGGGCGAAAATGCTTACCAATTTCTCAACATCGGACATGTTGGTGGTCTCATCAACAGAAATCCCCACTGCTCCATCTTGATAGCGCAAGTTGATGCCTTCTGCCAATGCCAAGGCCTGAATGGTCTCGGTGCGAGGCACATTCACCAAAATGGTATCGAAGAAATGATTGTGTTGTAAACTATAAACTCCGTTGCCCGATTTTACGATGGCATCGCCCAAAGAAACCGCCAAAGCATGAATGCGCTGCGCGATTTTCTTTAATCCGTCGGGACCATGATATACAGCATACATACCGGCCATGATACTTAACAATACCTGGGCAGTACAAATGTTAGAGGTTGCGTTCTGACGTTTGATGTGCTGCTCACGGGTCTGCAAAGCCATACGCAAAGCACGATTTCCTTGTGCATCAACAGAAACACCAATGATACGACCTGGAATCGAACGTTTAAATTCGTCCTTGGTGGCAAAGAATGCCGCGTGAGGTCCGCCAAAACCCAATGGCACCCCAAAACGCTGGGTGTTACCCACTACGCAATCCGCACCAAAATCACCCGGAGGGGTTAACAACGTCAACGCCATCAAATCGGAAGCAAAACAAGTTTTTACATTCGCCGCCTTACAGCCACTCACAAAATTTCTATAATCCTCGATACTTCCTTCAGCATTTGGATATTGCACCAAAGCACCAAAGAAAGAAGCATCAGCAGTAAACGTTTTATAATCGCCACGCACAATCTCGATGCCGATAGGCTCCGCGCGAGTAATCAAAATATCAACGGTTTGGGGGAATACGCTGTTATCGACAAAAAAGCGATGCGCCGCACTCTTCTTATCCAAGCCGTAGAACATATTCATGGCCTCAGCAGCCGCAGTACCCTCGTCCAACAACGATGCATTGGCCAACTCCATACCGGTAAGATCGATGACCATTGTCTGATAATTCAACAAAGCTTCCAAACGACCTTGACTGATTTCTGCTTGATATGGCGTGTATTGGGTATACCATCCTGGATTTTCCATGATATTACGCAAAATCACTCCAGGCGTGTGGTTATTATAATATCCCATCCCGATGTAATTCTTGTACATCTTGTTTTTTGATGCTTTTTCGCGCAACATCGACAAGAACTGTACTTCACTCATAGCAGCGTCAACATTCAAAGGTTTCGGCAATCGGATGTTGCTAGGAACAACATGGTCGATCAACTCATCCAAACTCTTCACACCAATGGTGGCAAGCATGGCATTCAAATCACTTTGTCTTGGTCCGATGTGACGGTCCGAAAACGACTCCGAATAAAGGGCGTTGAATTGGTTCATAAGTATGCAAATTTAACGTTTCCTCAAGAATTCAGAACCACAAAACAACATGAATTAGACTTTTTTTTCAATTTTATGATTCCTCTTAAACAGAGCCATCACATCTGATTCAAAGTTCCCTCCTCCGCAAAGCTAAAATGTCTTGAACCCGCAATGATAATATGGTCAATTACCGTGATATCCAACAACCGCCCAGCCTGCACAAATTGCTTGGTTAAATTGCGATCGGCATCACTTGGAGAATCATTGCCCGAGGGGTGATTATGACTAAAAACCAAACCCGTGGCCCGCAGCTCTAATGCCCGTTTAAATACCAAACGAACATCCACCACCGTTCCAGCCATTCCACCAACACTCACACATTCCATACGCAAAATCCTATTCGCACGATTCAAATACCCCACGTAAAAACTCTCTACCACCGAATCAATAAACAGCGGTCTGAACAATGCAATGGCTTCCGTTGGATTTCGGATCTGTCGCGGCCTAGGCTCATCAATCACCCTGCGCCTGCCCAACTCAAACGCCGCAGCCAATGTCACCACCCCCGCCGATCCCAAACCATCCACCTG
>CANIZU010000164.1 GCA_947472115.1 Flavobacteriales bacterium
AATCTCCATTTAACCCCTTGAACAAATCAAACGGTGCCTTCTGATCCCCGCTCTGATTCAAACTCTGTCCCATATACCCAATCGCATAATCCGGAATCAATGATTCCATACGATAATCGATGCGAATACTGTCCCTCAAACCAATCGCCACCTTTCTGCCCGAACTATCCAAACGAACTATCAAAATCTGGTGAAACGTATTCACCGTGTCTTTCACATCAGGGTTTTTGCCTCTAAAGTCGATCAGATAATCTGTCAAATCAAAAAACTCATCACGAGTACTTACCCCATTCGGCTGAGCCGCGGGTAACTTAACCACCGATGATAGCACCTTGCCCCCCTTGGTCGCACTCGGAATCTCAAAAAGCATCGTCATGTCCTCTTGTATTGTACTCGCCAAATGGATTTTCAATTGACCCGCCTTCGCCTTAAAATACTTCACTTCCGCACCACCCATAAACACCGTCAAACCCTCATTCTGGTCGATCACATTCTGCGTTGGAAAGGCCGCAACCGCATACCTCGGATGCAAGCGAGAAACCGTCAATTCTAGGTCAACCCCCTTACTCGCATCAATCAAAACTGGACCGCTACTTGCCTCGGTAACCAACTGTTTGATACTGCCTTTTAATGTCTTCGTTACCGTTTTATCCTTTAAATCGATCCGCTTGGTGACCTTGCCTCCAATCGGAATATTCGTAAAGGAATCGTAAGCGACTTCAGAATTATCCCCCGCATTGGTCAGTTCGAAAATCACCAACTTTACCTTCACCGGCAAATTATTAGAAATACTAATATCTAAAAATCCACTGTCTAGGGTTGCGGTCTCAAAAAAGGCACTCGCATCGATATCCACCGGTGTTAAGTTGCCTTGGTTCTGCTCCGGAATATCAGCAGTCTGACCGTCGAGCAGTTTAAACAAAGGGTTAATCTGGCCCAAAGTGATCTTCTGAACAATGGATCGATCCGTTAATTTCAATCTTTTCAACGTAAACGAAGCGGTTAGTCCGGTATCGTAAGCTCTCACATTAGCCATTCGATAGGTGTAAACCAAATTTTCATATTTGAGTTTGTAACTACTATCAGCAGTTGTATGGTCCAAATATTTTGAATCGATCTGACCCAAGCTCAATGAGGATTTAAACAAAGGGGCCGCCACACGATTGTCCCAACAAAGAGGCTCTCTTCTACAAGCAGAAAAGACAACAATCAAACCCAAAAACAAAGTGAAAATCTGAGATTTACGCATATGAAGGCACAATTTACTCACTATTTAGGGAAACTGAAAAGAATTCACCCAAATCCCGATATTAAACAAGCGACGCTCTTATTCAAGATCGGGCTGTGATTGATAAACGAATGCTCCTCAGATTGCACTGGAAATATTGCTCGCCGGCTTTGAAAATAAAGTTTTAGGCCAATAAGTACTTACTTCCAAATATGATGATGCCCCAAAACACTACGCTAACTGACATATACAGCCAAATTTTGAATCGGTCCGATTCCAAACCAACGGCAATCAAACAGCCCGGGGCCACACCAATGGATACGGGGGAAATAAAACATAATATGGGCAGTCCGCCGTTTTTCTTAATTTTCACCAGCCATCGATTCTTCTTGTTGAAGCGTTTGGGGTGCTCCAAGGTTGTTTTACCTTTTTTGCGCTTAACCCATAAATTGTAAGCTACAATTTTTGATTGCGCCCAATTGCCAAAAAATATCCAAAAAAACGCAGCCGCGATGCCTCCTACGGTGGTAATAGTATAGCCCCAGGTGGGATTTTCAAAATGTGCTACCGCCATACCAGCAGCTACCGCATACTTCACAAAGCACATGAAAAAAACGCCCAACTGCCACAAAAACTCGGTATCAATCCATGATGTCGACAAAATCAAGGTTCCCGTATACATCTATTTTTCCCTTTGAGTTAAGTTCAATTTTTATTCGCAAATTTGTGATACCATTCAGACCCATTGAAAAAGCAACTCCTCCTCATATGTACCATTGCTTATCTCATTTTTCATGGAACTGATTTATTCGGACAAGCCATCGAAATGCAAAGTCCAAAAAATGTTACCACAGACACAACGAAAGTAACCAAAGATACCACATCCAAAGGCAATTTGTTAAAAATTGAGCCGTATTTGGCACTGGATTTTTTTGGTATCGATAAATCTTATTATCAACCTTCACCCTCAAAGAACAAACGAGATACTTTAATCTATTCTACAGCTCAAATGGATTCTACGATGGTGGATGTCAATAATTACCGACCCAATTTACAGCAATTCAATCTGGGCGAACCCAGCAGTCCAACGTATTTGGGATTCGAAAAAGCAAGTAATTACTCCAAAATGGGTCGAGGTTTTTTCAACCTCAATGCGATTCACATGTTTAACCCGATGCAAATTGGGTTTACACCATTCGACAATAACCAATATTTGCATTTGCATCGCGCCTTCGCACCTTTTACCAAATTTAAATATCTCCAAGGGCCGGGAAAAACGATCGCTGTGAATGCACTTCATACCCAGAATTTCGGAGCTCGCTCTAATATCACCCTGGATTACAACAGTGTTACCAGCCAAGAACAATATGTAGGCTCATTACAAAATAACACCCATCGAAATATCCATATCAACCAGCTGTCCATTTCTAAAAATGGCAAATATAAACAGTTGGTTTATTTGGGTTGGGAGCGTGGGCACCGACAAGAAAATGGGGGATTGGCATCAGAGACAGATTTCTTCATTCCTGTAGATTCGAGCAAATTTCAAATTCGTCCGCTTGGCAATTACAACCCGCGTTTAACCACAGCAAAATCGCTGTTTTCAAGCCATAACCACCAATTACACCAGCAGTATCAGGTCAATAAAAGACTGTATATCACCCAAGCGGTGTCGTGGGAAAAAACAGCCTATCAGTTTAAAGACAGTAAACGTGATACAAATTTTTATGGCAAACGTTATTTCGGGACCGCCCAAAAAACGAATGATAGCAACGTTTGGCAAATGATTACGCAGGCAATAGGAATTCAAAAATCAACTGATTTATTTCAATTTCATGCCCAACATCTGTTTCAGTCCGCCACATACCAATCCAATTTGTTGCGTTTTACCCAAAATCAAAAATCACTAAACTATCAATCTGCCGGAGTTCAATTGGATGGTTCACTGGGCTTGTTCAGATTTCCATCGATGCAGTTTAGCGCAGCATATATGTATGCCGGTTATGCAAAAAATTCGCACAACCTATTCGGTAGTTTTTTCCTTTTTCATAAATCTTTTCAAAACAACGGCAACGGTAATAAATATCTACACTTCATAGTCGAAGCCCAAAGTCAAACAACCCCTGCCTCATTCTTCCAACAAAATTTTTATTCAAACCATTTCATCTATAACAACAAATTTGAACTCACGGGCGACGAGCACATTGCAGGTAGAGTTAGTTTTCATAATCAATCAGACTCTTCTCGCAAACGGATGTTAGGACTGTTCGCGGTAGTTAGAAGTGGTAGTTGGACCAACCCAATATTATCCGTTGACTCTCTTCCATTTACACAGTTTGAATCTCAGCCGTACAAGCAACTGGAAATGAATTTAATGATGCGCGGGAAACGATTGTACTTTAACCAAACTGCCAATATCAAAAAGTTCAATTCCTCATTACCCACGATTTTCAATATGGGTCAGCCCGTCCTGAGAACGACCACCACGCTAGAATACAAAATGCCCGCTTTCAAAAAAGCTATGATTCTAACGTTGGGTACAAATATCCAGTACACAGCAAAATTTCAAAATACCACTTACAGACCAGACGCAGGCTCATTTATCGTTCATAGCAACCTCACCAATCTCGGCAATTATTTTGAATTGGATTTGTATGCAGTGGCCAAGGTACAGACCATAGATATCTTTCTCAAAGCCGAGCATATCAACGAAATATTCGTCATTCCGGGATTCAATACCCGCTATCAATACGTCGCCGGTTACCCCATCCAGCCCTATAGAATTCGATTCGGCTTGAACTGGAAGTTCTATAACTAACTCAGTTTAATGCGCTTCTAGCCAATTGTTTCCAGTCCCGGATTCAACCACCACTGGAATACTCAACGGCATAGAATTTTCCATCAAATACTTGATTTTCGCTTCAACCAATGCCAATTCATCATTGG
>CANIZU010000165.1 GCA_947472115.1 Flavobacteriales bacterium
AAAAATGCAAGGCAATCCCTGACACAACGGTCCGAGTTTCGGCACCCACCTCCAAAGTCAGTTTCAACAATTTATCGGCTTTCTCAACCTTTTCACAGGCCACAACGGTCGCAACGCGCAGATCTAGCTTCGCAAAATCGTCGTATGTTACTTCCGACTTGGTTTCGGCCATGGCTTGAATTGCTCCACTCATATTTTTATCGTTTTCAGTCCCCGAATTATTGCTTTTTGATGCTGATTCTGCGATAACGGCCGCGGCATTCGCCGCGCCGGCTGCCTGCAGCTTTGAAATTTGAACCTCAATCACATCATCCTCAATTTTCTGAAATAACAACCCCGGACTCCCCAATTGATGTCCGGCCGCCAACTCAAACCAAACCCCATCCACACCATCGCCAGCCATCCAAAAATCCTTTCTTGTCTTTGCATCCGGATTCACCTGCAATTGAGCCAACAACCTTCCGCTCGCCTCAGGCATAAACGGCTCCATCATCATAGCCAAATTGTACAACACCTGAACCGCCTCACTCAACACCTGCGCCGTGCCATCCGCATCCGTCTTTATCAATTTCCATGGCTCATGATCCGCCAAATATTTATTCCCCAAACGCGCCAATTCCATCATCTTAAATTGCGCATCCCTAAATTGATATTGCCCCAACAACTTCACCACCGGCACAATATACTCCTCCACCATCGGATGCTTGCCGCCAACCACCGCCGAACGATCAAACAAACGATACTTTTCCTGTACCGCTTCCACCGTTGGCATCACCCCCTCATAATATTTCTGCATCAACACCAAAACACGGTTGGCAAAATTGCCCAGTATCCCCACCAACTCCGAATTCACACGGATCTGATAATCCTTCCACGTAAACTCACTGTCCTTGGTCTCAGGCGCAATCGACGTGAGCACATATCGCAACTCGTCCTTCCGATTTGGCATCTCCTCCAAATACTCATTCAACCAAACCGCCCAATTTCTACTTGTCGATATTTTCTGCCCCTCCAAATTCAAAAACTCATTGGCAGGCACCTGCTCCGGCAACACATACCCATCGCCGCGCAAATGCAACATCGCTGGAAATATGATACAATGGAACACAATATTATCCTTGCCTATAAAATGAATCAACTTTGAATCACCCGTCCACCACTGCTCCCAATCATCCGGCCTCAGCTCCTTGGTTGCCGAGATATACCCGATAGGCGCCTCAAACCAAACATACAAAACCTTTCCGTCGGCCCCTTCCAATGGCACCGGCACACCCCACTCCAAATCTCTTGTCATGGCGCGCGGACGTAAACCCTCGTTCAACCAGCTCTTACACTGACCCAAAACATTGCTTTTCCAATGCGATTTGCCGCCAATCCACTCATTCAAAAACGATTCCTGAATCTCATCCAATGGCAAATACCAGTTGATGGTCTCGCGCATCACCGGAACCGTCCCACTCAACGCCGATTTCGGATTAAGCAGCTCGGTTGGACTCAACGTGGAGCCACATTTTTCACACTGATCGCCATAAGCACCCTCGTTTTTACAAGAAGGGCAAGTTCCCACGATGTATCGATCGGCCAAAAACTGACCCGCCTGCTCATCGTAATATTGCTCCGAACGAATCTCCTTAAAAGCCCCTTTATCGTATAAATTCTTAAAAAACGCCTGCGATAAATCCTTATGCGTTTGGTTCGATGTCCTTGAATAAATATCAAACGAAATCCCCAAATCCCTGAAAGAATCGCCAATAATTTTATGATACCGATCCACCACATCTTGCGATGTCACGCCCTCTTTTCTCGCCCGCAAAGTAATCGGCACCCCATGCTCATCGCTTCCGCAAATGAACAACACCTCTTCACCTCGCAAACGCTGAACCCGCGCGTGAATGTCGGCTGGAATATATACACCGGCCAAATGCCCAATATGAACGGGGCCATTGGCATAAGGAAGTGCTGCTGTAATGGTAATTTTTGACATTGAACTGCAAAGATACTTTTAGCGCGAATAAATCTGAAGGTATTTCTGCACGCTTTGTTTGTAATAGGGCTTAAAGGCCGGTTGAATCCTTCGCATCGATTCGCGTTCTTCCGCCTTTTTGCGCATCGCCTCCTTGATATCATCCGGCACCTCCGGAATATAATTCCCCGGATTGTTCGATTCCCGCTTATCCTCCTGATCCTGCTTCCTATCTGCCTTTTCGTTCTCCAACAAGCGCGTCATGATTTGCTTCTGCCTTTCAATCGATTGCGGAGTGATTTTCCCATTGACGATGTCTTTCTCCTGCTGCTCCATCATTTTCTCCACCTCCTGAAGTCCGTTCGATAGTCCCTGCTTTCCCTCCTGACCCAATTCTTTCCTCAACTGCTCCACCTGCCTCCTTAACGCCTCTTGCATCAAGGCCATTTTTGCCAAATCCTCATTGAGCGATCGCTGTCCGTCCTGTGACGATTCTCCCTGCGAACCCGGCGTCTTTGGACTTCCCTGCTCGCCTTGTTTGCCCGATTCCCCTGGCTTACCGCGTTTCTGTTGTTGCATTTTTTGCAACTGCTCGCCCAAAGCCTTCTGTGCATCAGACAATTTACCGCCTGGCTTGGGTTTCCCACTCTTGCCCTTTCCGGATTTGTTGGGATTGTTACAACTCTTGTCGCCGTCCTTCTTCTGATCACTCTGCATCTGCTGTTGCATATTTTGCAAACTTTCCATCAGCATATCGGCCAAATTATTTAATCCCGTCATCACAAACTGCTCATGAACCGCCGCACCGCGAGAATTTCTCACTTTCATATTGTCCAACGCCATCCCCATTTGCACATTCACGCGACTCATTTCCTTGGTTACGAAATTGTCGATCATGGGCTGACGTTTCGCCAAAGCCATCAAACTATCCTCAATAAACATCAACGACTCCCGCAATCGCATTTGCCCCTTATTCAATGTCGCAAGTCGTGGATTATCCGACGATAATTTGCGCAATTCCATGAAGTTCGCTTCCTGCCGGTTCGATGCATCAATCAAATTCTCCAACAAAGCCCTGAGGGTTTGATAATCTTCAGCCGCGCGTTTCTTTTGTTGATCTTCAAACGACTTCTGCATGCTCTGCATCGCCTCTTTCATCTTCTGCGCGGATTTTTTCATCTTTTCCGACGCCGCCGATTTCTTGTTATTCTGCAAATCCTGCGATGCTTTTTGCGCCTCATCCCCCGCCTCTTTTCTGTCCTCTTCCCCGGTCTTCAATTCCATTGGCTTCTCCAACTCCGCATTTTTCTCTTCCACATCCTTGATTTTCTTTTCGATGTCTTGCAGCGCCGCTTTTTGTTCTTCTTGGGCTTCTTTTAAAGCATCCGATGTTTGATTCCCCTTTTCCTCTTTGGCTTGTTGGGCCAACTCCTCTTCCTTTTTCGCCCAATCGTCCATGCTTTTTGCCACCGCATCCACCGCTTCTTCCAATTCCAATTGCTTCAACTGCTCCATGAGTTTGTCCATCTCCTTGGCGGTTTCTTGACTCATTTCGCTCAACTTTTGCATCGACTCCTTGAGTTGCTCCTTGTCGGCCTTCTGCTGAAGTAACCGCTGAATCTCATCAATCAGCTTTTGCATTTCCGGATTATTCAACTGCTTGAGTCGATCATTCAATGCATCTTTCTTTTTCTGCAATTCTTGCGACTGTTCTCCAAGTCGTTGCTTTTGCTTATTGACCTCCGATTGCTTTTTCTCCAGTTGTTTGATGGTTTGAAGCATTTTCTGCTCCTCATTTAACCAATTCTTGATTTTATTCTCTTGGTCCCAACTCTGTCCGCTTTGTTGTAGGGATTCTTGCAAACGCTTGGCTTCTTTTTGCAATTTTTCCAAATTCTTGACAGATTTGCTCATTCCTTGACCAATGCCTGCCTCTTGTTTTTCTAATTGAGCCACTACCGCATCGTTGCTAGGCCTTTCCAATTTCCTCACCGGGGTTCGCATCACTTTACCCCCATGCAACGCATCGTTATCTGTGGCGGCCAATTGATACTCAATCGCATCACCGGGTTGAATGCCCATCAAACCCAAATCCAGTGCGTGGGTGACAGAAACTTGAGATTCATTCCCGGTAAACAATGACATCTTTACCCAGTTTGTATCGCCGGAACGACCATTTTTACGCAAAATCCTATGATAA
>CANIZU010000166.1 GCA_947472115.1 Flavobacteriales bacterium
ATTGGATTCATTCACGCCAAAACCAAGTTGGCCTAAAATTCTGCGAATCTCACCCGCTGGAATCTCTAGTCCTGCAAATTTGCAAAGCGCTTCTACATTCAGTTCGATTGTTCTATTTTCGATCGGAGCTGTCAACACCTCAGTATTCGAAATCCAAGCTCCACCACAATTTTCCACCAAATGAACGCCAGCCAATGTAGCCGCATTAGCCATATTCTCAACATCAACGCCCCGCTCAAACCTAAAGCTCGCGTCGGTGTGCAAATGATGACGTTTTGCTGATTTCCGAACCAACGTGGGGTGAAAATGTGCAACTTCTAATAAAACATTTTTGGTATTTGCATTTACCGCCGTTTTTAATCCGCCCATCACACCAGCCAAGGCAATCGCACCACTGGCATCGGCAATTACAATATCTTGAGGAACCAATTTGATACTTTTCCCATCCAATATCACCAAGGTTTCATCAGCCAAAGCCAAACGCACAACAAGATCGCCTTCTAACAAATCCGCATCAAATGCATGCATCGGCTGACCCGTTTGATGAAGAAAATAATTGGTCGTGTCCACCACATTATTCCGTGGTTCAATGCCTATAGCCCGCAAACGATGCTTCACAGAATCTAGGCTATCGCTCAAATGAACTCCATGAAATTCTAGGGCAAAATATCGTTGACATAAATCAGAATCCGCAATACTTACCGACCTACCCTTGGGCTTTTCAGGCAATGAATGATGCGTGATTCGCTGAAAATCTACTTTCAATAACGCCGCCAAATCGTTGGCCACTCCTAGATGTGAAGCCGCATCCCCGCGATTTGCCGTGAGTCCAATCTCTAATACTACATCCGATGCAACGCCAAAATATTCCGCCGCAGGCATTCCCACTTGTGCATCGCTGCGCAATACCACAATACCATCATGGCTATTCCCTACACCGCACTCATCCTCAGCACATATCATGCCCTCCGATACCTCACCGCGAATTTTCGCTTTGCCTATAACAAACGACTCCTTGCCGGGCAATTGAATCTCTGTACCCACCAAAGCAACCACCACTTTTTGACCTTCAGCAACATTTGGAGCACCGCAAACTATAGGTAGCAATGCATCACCACCCACGTTCACCGTAGTCACCCGCAACCGATCCGCATTTGGATGAGGCACACAACTCATCACCTCACCAACAACAAACCCTTTCAAACCATTGCCCGCACTAAACCAAGGTTCAATGTGTTCAACTTCTAAACCCGAAACAGATAATAAATCGGAGATTTCATCGGCCGTAGCCGTGGTTGACAAGATGGATTTTAACCAATCAATGGAAATTTTCATGACGCCTTGCGAAGATAAAGATTTAGCGTTTGCCTTGTTGCATCATCTCTCTACGCGCTTTCTTGAAACGCATGTAGAAATAAAAACTCGCCGCAAAAACGAACAACATCAACCAACCCGATCCCGAACCGATGCCGGTGGCGTAAAATTGCAAAATGGATTCGGTGCCACTAATAGCGGCCGCGACCAGCGATAAGAGGGCGAGGATGTGGTTTTTGATCATTGGGTAGGTTTATTGTGCCGGCAAAGTTGATAATCTCCCAATCTGTAAATGATTGATTACTAATCAATCCAGTTCCAGTCGTTATCTGATCTTTGCCCGTAATTTTTACAAATTTATCTGTTCTAATGGTCCCCGTACTTTGGTCCCAAATCAATTCTTCCGTATTTAATGTCTCTCCCTTGGTATTCAGAATCTCCACATTCCTTCTCACAATTACCTTCTTTTCCTCCGCGTAACTCGCCCCATACTCCGCCGTTAAATAACTTTCCAAAACACCATTTTTGTCGTAAAAATCGACCTTCAACCCCTGTTTCATCAACACATAAGGGTGTAATTTTGATTTGATGGCCGTTAAAATTGGACTAAAAACCCTTGCCCTCAATAAACCCGAATCTGTATACTCAATGGTCACTTTCTCGGCAAATTCCTGGGCAGAAAACTCCTTATTCTTGTTTTTTATCTTCGATGTCTTTACCGTTTCCGAACAGGAAGCAAACAACAAAATCAAACACAAGAACCCCAAACGCATTTGTTAATCGAATTTCCTACGCTGAAACCACATATCACCCAGCTGCAAGCCCAAAGTGACATTGAAAAATTTCTCCTGTGCTAACCCATGATTGGTGGTTCCGCGCTGAACATAATCTAACTGAACGTGGACCAGACTCGTTAAAGAGGAATTGTCGAAATACCTGCGAACTATCGGAATGCCAAACCCAACAAAAGCACGCTGCTGAATCAAAGGCACGTTACCCGAAGAAGTGTTAAACGCATATTGTGTTTCAGAATACACCGCACCCACGCGAACCGGCCATTGCATTTTTTTGCGTCCTTGAATCCTTAAATCATTGGGATGCAAAGTGAACGTAAAACCATAATCCTTGCGGACATTATATTTTCTCTCAGCATCAAAAAACATCGTGCCTATTTTCTGCCAATTCTGCTGCCTGTAATCCAAAGCCACCGTCCAAGCCTGTCGGTATTTAAACTGATATCCCAATCCAAAACTGCTCGGCAATTGGAACGATTTTTTAGGCGAAGTAATATTTGTAATTGTATCAACCACAGAAATATAAGATCCAAACAACTCCATGGTTCTGGTAAACCGCGTTTGCTGGCCCGTCATCCCAGAATACATCTGATAACTGCCTCCAAAAGAGTGATAAGTTGAGTCCAATTTACAATCGACCAAAAAGCCGACTTTCTGCTGTGTGCCTCTAATCAGAACCGATTTCAAATCTTCCAATACATTCAAATTCATTGAATCGGGTATGCTAAAGATGGTTTGATCATTGATCTGTCCAAAAACACGACCAATACTATAGCCCAAATGCACATGCGAACCCAAGCGAAAACCATTGGCCAATTCAAACATGTTAACACCGCCATAACCCGAATGGGTGGTCTTGCTGATAAACGGCGTTGAATCCGAAATAGCATATTTATACCCCACAGAAGTAAGGGGCTGGAGAGAAATCGCTGAATTGATGCCATAACGCGTTGTTTTTACTCGCTTTTGCATCACAACACTATCAAAATAAGGAACTCTATGGTAGTAGTTGTAAGTCCTAAAGGCCAAATTAAAGTAGTTCATTCCACCGCCGCGGTAAGTCTGTGTTTGATCTCCCGCCGTGATGGTGCTAGATTTAAAAGATCCGCCAAAATCAAACGTGGTAAAATATAAATTTCCCAACGTTGCTGGATTCGACATCGTATAAGAATAAGCACTAGAACGGGTATGCAAATTGCTTCCGTTTTGCACCATATTTGTTCCCAGCCACTCCCCCAAACCGAAATTGCTATACGGCGAAAAGGTCAAATTCTGCCCCGATGCAGACTGTGAATACCCCTGGGAAAATCCCAAAGTCATCAATGCGATGAAAAATAGTCTGATGTTAGTGCGTTTCATGATAACTTAAAGCATGCATCAATCCGTAATGAACGAGTTGAGGCTCTACAAATATCTTAGTTTTCTGCTGTTCCGCCAAGAATAAGGCATCACCCCCCGTAATAAATACAGCCCCCTTTGGGTATTTTTCGAGGAAATGCGCAATTTGTCGGTGCGATTCACCCCAAACCCCTTGCTGTACCCCGCATAAAATGCTCTCGTTTGTGCTGGAACCCACCTGATTCTCAAACACTTCATGACTTACCAATGGCAGTTTTCCCGTATGTTGATGCAAAGCCAAATAACGCATATGCAACCCCGGCGAAATGCTTCCACCCAAATATTCTCCTTCTTCCGTTAGCCAATCATAAGTAATGCAAGTCCCGGCATCAATCACCAAACAAGCACCCGCAATTCCGTCACGACCCAATAGCCATTTTGCTCCCAACACCCCCGCCAATCGGTCAGCGCCCAAAGTTTCTGGTGTATTGTAGCCCATTTTTACCGGCAACGACATACTGTTACTGAACAAATGAACCGGACAATCTAAACCCGTGAGCCATGGCACCTCTTTCCTCACCGTACTAAAAATACAACCTTTCAAACCCTGATCAACAAAATCCGAAACGTCATTGTACACCCCATGAGAATGCAATATGCCCCCTTCGTTGAAGAGGGCATATTTTG
>CANIZU010000167.1 GCA_947472115.1 Flavobacteriales bacterium
ATATCGCCAGACTTTACCATCAAATCGGCCATGGCCAAGAAGATATCTTTGCTTGCACTATAAACGCGGGTCCTACAGAATCTCATATTTTCGCGGTTTGCCAATCCGTAGCGCGACAGTCCCAAGGTGAGATTAAACCACCAAGTTTTTGGCATCCACCATTTGAGTTTCGCTTTCACCAAGGTCTGAGCACTTTGGAAAATCTTCCCCTGCCTTTCCTTGAAATTCTCGGCGGTCATGGTTGTATCCAACTGCGATTTTACCAGTTGAACCAACATCTCCGGATTACGCCGCGGCGATTTTACTTCTAGCTTTAGTTCTGCTAAGGTCCGATCTCCAAATCGCTCCAAATAACTATTCCAATCTTGATGGAATTTTTCGAATTCGGGCGTTTTGATTTGATGCAATACTTCTGAATCTTCTTGGGTAAAAATCGACATCAACGTAGGATTTTCGAGCACTTGCGCCTTGATATTCAAGAAGGCCATCACAGCTAGTTCTGATTCCACGCCGCCTTGACCCACGACCAATTCGTTGGCCAATTCGGGATTTTCAGAAATCTTTGCATCGCGAATCGCATCTTGCAACCAACCAAAAGCCTTGAACGCCAAATAATCATTCACAACGGTTAAGTGGTATTCCTCAAACGTCCGCTCAATGCATTGCTCCAGGTGACCCCATAATTCCTTTGGTGAATTTTCGAATTGCTTGTATGCCTTAAATTGTTGGTAGGATTTTGCGAAATGGACAAAAAACCTGCGGTTGCCTTTTTTATAATTCAGGACCAGCCAAAGAACCGAAAGTGCGGTTTTTACCTTGCCCAAAATTGAAAAATTATAATTGCTGCTTGCAGAATCCGGCAAACCCACTGCGGTTTCCCAGGCCTGCATCGACCGTTTGGAATTGTAAACCAATGCCATCATACGGTACCAATTATCCAACCGATAATAAACCCTTCCGTAAAAATGCTCAATTAGGTGATCAAAAACCTCGTGATTGGCATCAAACTTCTGATCGGAAACCCAAAAAGCTTTGGCACTTCGCCGAAACAAATTGGCATATGCCATGGAGGCAAACGAATAGCTCAGCGGCAGGGTGACATTGGGATAACTCTCAATGATATTTGTATTATCTAGCACCACCAAATCCTCACGATGAATGGTGGTAATCGGTCGCATTTGCAATAAATACAACAACCCGTCATCGCCCCATACAAATTCAATGTCAGCCGGTTTCCCCAGCAATTTTTCCGCCTGAATTACCGTATCAAACACAGTAAAAATCTCCACGTCCGATAACGCTGCAATGGATTGCTTATCCTGAGGCATCTCTGCCAAATGAATTCCAAGGTCTTCAGAAAATTGCATGGCTTGTTCTTTTTTCACCACACTCCGCGTGATGCTTCTCATAGCCCGGTTCACATGATAACAATCAACCGCAACTTTGTCCATCACAATTCCCTCTCCCATCCCGTAACCACAATTGATCACCGAATCCGCCATGTTGCCATGAGAATTCATCGAAAATGCAATTCCAGCCCGCGTGGCAAAAACCATTTTTTGCAACACCATCGCATATTCAATCCCGCGAATGTCGAGCCCATGATGCAAACGATAACTCAATACACCAAAGCCCCAGGCCGAGGCCAAACTCTTTTTGACGTTCGCAATCAACGTATCGGCGGTTGTATACAAAAATGTGCTGTGTTGGCCGGCAAAAGAAGCAGATGCAGAATCCTCCGACATTGCCGAGGACCGCACAGAAATATAGTATCCGGCGCCAAAAGTTTCTTCGCATCGCCCTGTTAATTGGGTGGCCAAATGACTAGCCGGCTCAAACGACTCAATCAACAATTGAGCTTGGGTGCAACGAGCCATCAAAGCCTCAGAATCCGAAACATCGATTAAGGCAAAAATCGACTCAACCTCTAACAACACGGAACCAAACAACAGTTCCACATCGTAGCGAGAAAGCATAAAAAACGGAGGGACTCGAAATCCCTCACGCTCCAATGTCAATAAATGATACGCCTTACTACCTATCTCCGAAACGGAAGTGGCAGATTTTTCAAACAATTGAGTACCCAAAACCTTAGAAAATTTGATAATGCACCAAAGTGTTTATCAATAAATTCATAAAAAACGATGTCGTTACAAACAAACAAACGTTCGTAAGGACATTATTCTCTTTCACAGGCTTAATGAGGAATCGCAAATAATAGAACAATACAATGGCCATAATTAGTGCATCAATCACGAAAAACACATTTGAAAAATGCATCACCGTTCCCATATGAATATTCAAACAGCCAACTACAAGGAAGAAAATCATTGGGATAATCGTCGCCGTTTTGCGTCCGATAACCATTGAAAACGTCTCATAATCTGTTTCCATATCGGCAGAGCGAATCTTCCGCGATACTTCCCAAGCTGTGATAGGCATCGACACAATAAGCAACAAAATAAAATGGATCATTTGGAACGATTCGTATTGGGTGCCAGTGGCCAAAGCTGTATGAATCAAAAAGAAATTGATTACATATGGCACCGGTTGGTGATCCAACATCGTAACAAAAATGTGGTCGCGGTGATATTGCTCAGCAAAAAACCACTTGAAAGTAAGCACAGCGTAGGTTAACATGATAAAGAAAACCATCAACGTTTGCTGACCCCATATCAAATTCACAGCGATCAATGAGATAAAGCTAGTAAGACCGATGGCTTGAATATCACTTTTCAAAACCAACTTCCTGGCCGTAGAGCGATGTGGAAATAATTTGGCATCAAGTTCGAAATCTTTTAGATCATCAAATGTTCGCATCAACAACATCATAAAGAATGCAGTTACAACACCCGCGATGGCCGTAGAATCTAACACCACTTGAGACCCCGCACTGTAAATAGTCTTAAGCATTTCCGCGGCAGTACCCTCACCCCAACAGGCCGATTGAGCTGCTATAAAAATGGGTGTATTTAGAATTTGTATCACCACATTCACGCAGAAATACAGCGCTACTACGTAGGGGATGTAAACAAATACGGGGAACATTTCTTTCGAATAGATCCATGCGCGTTGTAAAAAGTACTTTGGCGTTTCAGAATTTTTTATTTGGTTCATAATAGTTTAGTTTTTTAAAGTAAACGAATTAAATTGAAATATCCATGCTTTTCTATTTAATTTTTTTATAAATGTTTACATTTGTGATATGAAGAAATTGTTCTCTTTAGAAAAACTCACGGAAGGCATCCGCTTGAGCCTCGCCAAATACCCCATTTCCATCCTTTTTGCCGCCATTGCTGCAATGCTTTTGATCACTATCACCGCTGCGGACGGGAACGACATGGAAGAACTAATCCCTTATATCATTGGCTGCGCCATGGGCATCAGCCTATTTTTTGCCATCCATACCGCACTAGAGAACAAAACCTGGCCCGGGTATGTCAAAGGGCTTGTAATGGTAATGGGCCTAGGAATTTTATGGCTGATTGTCGCGGACATACAAAACCAAATGGACTCTGGATCCGATCAAAGTCAGGCCATTCAAATCTTTGGCTATGGATTACTTACCCACCTCGTTGTTGCCTTCCTCCCCTTCATTGGCAATTTCAAAATCAACGCGTTCTGGCAATACAACAAATCCCTATTCATTCGGGCCTTTACAACCGTTTTATACACTGGCGTTTTATTCGCTGGACTCAGCGGTGCTATTTTGGCGATAACGCAATTGTTTGATGTGGATTTCGGTTCAAAAATCTATGCCTACCTCTGGTTTATCATGGCCCTGCCGATGAGTGTCATTATTTTTTGTGCGGGGGTTCCAACCGACATAAACGAACTAGAATCATCAACCGACTTACCCAAGGGCCTACGAATTTTTGTTCAATTTATTTTGATTCCGTTGGTGGTACTTTACCTCCTCATTTTATACGCTTACATGGGAAAAATCATCGTTCAATGGTCGCTCCCGCAAGGTTGGGTCACCATCCTCATCATGGTATTTTCAGTGCTCGGCATGTTGGCGATGCTGCTCGTTCATCCCTATCAACATCAAAAAGAAAACAGCTGGGTAAAGTGGTATACCAAAGGCTATTACGTCGCTTTGCTGCCCTTGTTGATACTACAATATGTTGCC
>CANIZU010000168.1 GCA_947472115.1 Flavobacteriales bacterium
AAACAACGGACACAAAGAAGGCGAAGGTGGCCTTGCACTGTTGCGCGCTCACAGAGGTTTGCCAAAAAACAGAGCCATCATCAAATTGCTAGGTGAAAGCGGAGTGAGAGGTATTTTAACCAAAACAGAAAATTACTACATGCAGGATCAGCAAAAGGAAATGCCCTTGGCTGATTCGCCCTTATACTTCACCATCGACGAAAAATCGAACAGTGTTGATTTAACGGAAAAAGGACTAGAATTGATTACCCAAGGGGAAGAAGATGCGAATTTCTTCGTGTTGCCTGATGTGGGTTCGGCGATGGCTGACATTGAAAAAAGCGCTTCATCAGACAAAGAGAAATTGGCATTAAAAGATACCTTAATGCAAGAATTTGCCGAGAAAAGCGAGCGCATTCACTCGGTGCAACAGTTGTTAAAAGCCTATACTTTGTTTGAACGCGATGTGGAATACATCTTGGCCGATAGCAAAGTAAAAATCGTTGATGAGCAAACTGGCCGTGTGATGGAAGGTCGCCGTTATTCAGACGGACTTCACCAAGCCATCGAGGCCAAAGAAAATGTTCGTGTAGAAGCTGCCACCCAAACCTATGCTACCATCACCCTGCAAAACTATTTCAGGATGTATCACAAGTTGGCGGGTATGACGGGTACGGCGGAAACGGAAGCCCAGGAATTGTGGGATATCTACAAATTGGGTGTGATGGTAATCCCTACCAACAGAAATATTTCTAGGATCGATCAAGAGGATTTGGTGTATAAATCCAAGCGTGCCAAATACAATGCGGTGATCGAAGAGGTTGTTGCCTTGAGCAGCGCAGGTCGCCCTGTACTTGTAGGTACTACTTCGGTGGAAGTGAGCGAATTGTTGAGCCGTATGCTTCGATTGCGCGGCATCAAACACAACGTATTGAACGCCAAGCAGCACCAAAATGAAGCAGGGATCGTTGCGGAAGCCGGACTAAAAGGCGCTGTGACCATTGCCACAAACATGGCAGGTCGTGGAACAGATATTAAAATCGACGATGAAGTAAAATCATTGGGTGGTTTGGCCATTATTGGTACTGAACGACATGATAGTCGTCGCGTTGACAGACAGTTAAGAGGTCGTGCAGGACGTCAAGGCGATCCGGGAACGTCTCGTTTCTACGTGAGTTTGGAAGACGATTTGATGCGCATTTTCGGATCGGAAAGAGTGAGCAAATTGATGGATCGATTTGGTTATGGCGAAGACGATGTGATCGAGAACAAGTTGATGACGCAGACCATCGAACGAAACCAAAAACGCATGGAGCAGAACAATTTTGGCGTTCGTAAGCGTTTGTTGGAGTACGACGATGTGATGAATAAGCAGCGGACGAACATCTACAGAATGCGTAGCAATGCATTGTTTGGTGAGCGTTTGAGCATCGATTTGAGAAACATGCTTTACAATTGGTGTAACGAAACGGTGACCCAATTCAAAGAGGCAGGCAGCTATCAAGAATTAGAATTGGAAGTGATTCGCACGGTGGCCATGGACTTACCGTTTGATGAGGACACTTTCAACAGCACCAGAGATCCTGAAGTATTGGCGGAACAGTTGTTTGATAATCTTACGCAGCGATATCACGACAAAACAGAGACTATGCGCACCCAGGCCCTTCCGGTATTCAGAAATATTCGGACGGAGCAAGGCGAACGCATCGAAAATATCGTAGTTCCAATGACCGATGGCGTGCACAATTACCAACTTACGGTGAACATGCAAAAAGCCCTTGACACAGAGTGTAGAGCTATGATTCATGAGTTGGAAAAGAGTACCACTTTAGAAATCCTGGACGATGAGTGGAAAGAGCATTTGCGCGAATTGGACGAATTGAAACAAAGTTCTCACAACGCCCAGTATGAGCAAAAGGATCCTTTGTTGATTTATAAAATCGAGAGTTTTGAGTTGTTTGGTAAAATGTTGCAACGCATCAACACGCAGGTATTGGGAATGTTGTTCAGGGCACGTATTCATGCTGAAAACGAAGTTGCTGAAGCCAGACCTGCCTTGAAACGCAGTGAACCCAAAATCCAAACTTCTAGACCAGAGATGGACATGGCGATGGGCGGCGGTGATAACATGGAATTGCCTCCAGCCGAAATGCAAGCGCCAAAACCAGTTCAAAACCCTATCATCAAGGATTTGAAAATTGGCAGAAACGACCCTTGTCCTTGTGGAAGTGGAAAGAAGTTCAAAGCATGTCACGGGAAGGATTAAATAAAGAATCCACCGAATCTCTAGGCAATACCCAAAGTCAAACAGGCCGCGACTTTTACATGGAAAACGGTTTTTGTGTTTTCACAGCCGATTACCATAAAAAAAGAGGGTTTTGCTGCGGAAATGAGTGTCGACATTGCCCATTCTCCCCCAAACACGGAAAAGGCGGGAAATTGCTAGCAAATTTGTGAAAAACTTGGGATAAACTTCCCAAGAAAAGTGAACCATTTGGAGGGTTTCAAGGCTAATTTTGCTCCGTGAACGCACCCATCCAATCTGCCCTAATTTCTGTATTTTACAAAGACGGCCTCGACGAAATCGTGAAGGCATTGCACAAAAAAAATGTCACACTGTATTCTACCGGTGGAACAAGGAAGTTCATTGAAGATCTTGGCATCCCATGCGTTGCCGTTGAAGACATCACTGGATACCCAAGCATTTTGGGCGGACGCGTTAAAACATTGCATCCCAAGGTTTTTGGCGGCATTTTGGCACGCAGAGAATTGGCTGAAGACATGGCGGAAATTGCACAATACGAAATCCCATTGTACGATTTGGTGATGGTTGACCTCTACCCTTTTGCCGAGACAGTGGCTGCGGGTGGAACGGAGGACGACATTATTGAAAAAATCGACATTGGCGGGGTATCGCTGATTCGCGCCGGTGCAAAAAACCATGCCCACACAACTATTATCGCCCACAAAAACGAATATTCATCATTCTTAAAGGCTTTCAACGAGGGCGATGGTTCACTTTCATTGGCTCAGAGAAAATCATTCGCGGGTCGTGCCTTCGCCGTAACAGCCGAATACGATGGCATGATCGCCGACTGGTTCGCTGGCAATAAGACTTACTCTCTTCGATACGGTGAGAACCCGCATCAAAAAGGAACCTTCCAAGGAAATCTAGAATCCATCTTCACCAAGCACCAAGGCAAAGAACTGAGCTACAACAACTTACTCGATGTAGATAGCGCCGTTTGCTTACTGAATGAATTCAACCCTTCAGAAGGCTCTACGTTTGTAATCATCAAACACAATAACGCTTGTGGTGTGGCCACCAGAGAAACCGTTTTGCAGTCTTGGACCGATGCGTTAGCCTGTGACCCAGTGAGTGCTTTCGGAGGCATTTTAGCAACCAATTCAAAAGTAGATTTGGCAACGGCAACCGAAATCAACAATCTCTTCTTTGAAGTGTTGATTGCTCCGAGTTACGATGCAGACGCATTAGAATTACTGAAAGGAAAAACCAATCGCATCGTATTGGAAACCACCGGTGAGGTATTGTTGAAATCACCCATGACAAGAACTGCATTGAATGGCGTATTGGTTCAGGACCGAGATTTGCTCACCGAAACCAAGACGAATATGACACCCGTAACAACTACATTACCAACAGATTCACAGTTGAGCGATTTGGAATTTGCGGTTAAATTGGTAAAACAAACCAAAAGCAACACCATCGTATTGGTGAAAAACAATCAGCTTTTGGCGAGCGGAACCGGTCAAACTTCTCGCGTGGATGCCTTGCAACAGGCAATCGAAAAAGCCAATCGTTTTGGATTTGATTTGGACGGTGCTGTGATGGCAAGTGATGCATTTTTCCCTTTCCCAGATTGCGTGGAAATTGCAGATAAATCAGGCATCAAGGCGGTAGTTCAGCCCGGCGGAAGCGTGAAAGACCAACTATCTGTCGACTATTGCAATCAAAACAACATTGCCATGGTCATTACAGGGGTAAGACATTTCAAACACTAGGCAACCAAACCCGAACAAATAGCATCTATCATTTTCCATCTTAGGACCGGATTTTTACATCCCCATGTATAATTTACTCAAATCGCTTCTTTTTCTGCTT
>CANIZU010000169.1 GCA_947472115.1 Flavobacteriales bacterium
CTCAGCATGGGATAGTTGTACAGGTAAAACAAATAAATATTCGTTAAACGGGTATTTTGGTCCCATGAATAGTTGTTATAAATACACTTGGACCGTTGATGGGGTAGTGGTTGGAACGGGTAGAATGATTTCTTATCCCATCACCAAAAATGGCACCTATGCATTGTGCATCAAAGTTATTGACACTTGCAACAGCTGTGACACCATGATTTGTTCCAATCGGGTGATTACTTGTGCAACGGCGGGGACGGATGCAATTGGGTTAGATGCAGGAATTCTCATTTTTCCGAATCCAAGTGATGGCCAATTAACTATCACATGCGCCTCTAAAAACGCGAGTTATTGCATCATGGATTCGAAAGGGTCAATGGTAAAATCCGGTCTGTTGTTGCATGAGATATCGAACGTCGATGTTTCTGAATTGCCGCGTGGCGTGTATTCTGTATCTGTAATTACCGCAAATCGCAGGTCGACACAAATTCAGGTTTTACATTGATGCTGTTTACAGCCATTTGCGTTTTCTAAACCAAATGCCGACTAAAATCACGATGGCGATCATTACACCCCATGCGATGGGGTAGGCATTTGGGTAATGTAGTTCCGGCATATGCTCGAAATTCATTCCGTAAACGCCAACGATAAAGGTAAGTGGTAAGAAAAATACAGAAAATACAGTGAGCACTTTCATCACCTCATTCGTTTTTTGAGAGGAAACGGACAAGTATATTGTCAAAAGGTTGTTCACGTCCTCGGATAACTGATCGTAAAAAAGTTCCAGTTTTACATGTAAATCCATTGCATCGCGGAGATCAATATTTGCCTTGTGGTGGCTGCGAATTCCATTGATTACTTCTCTGGTTAATAGTAGTAATTTCTTGCCAATGTTGCTCTGACGTTTTAGGAAATACAGTTCTTTCAGGAAATTCTCACTGTTGTTTTTAAGGAAAATTTTGTCTTCAATCCTATCGATGTGATGATTTAACTGATTTTGAAACTTTTCAAAAGACCGCAATGCGCCTTTTACCAATTTGATGGCGACTTCTTCGGTGGTCTTTAATTTCTGGGTTTCAATGTACCGGGGAATGAGGTCTTCTATGAAGCTATGCTCGAGACGGTGTATCGAAATGATGATATCATCATTATAGAAAATGGCGACTTTACTGCTGATTTCTTGGACTGTATGTTCGATTTGATTTTCGCCTGAAATCACCCTGACGATAAGGAATTTGAGGTATTCTAGGTCTTCGAATTTGGGCAAATGATCCGCTTCTAAGCAGTCGATAATATTGCTTTTTTGTAAGTTGTGATCCGTAGCGAAGCGATCTAATTCCGCAGAAGTAGGAGATTCAATATCGATCCATGTTTTTTGCGGATCAGCCAATTTGAATTCTCTAATTTTCATTTTACATCACCAAGATACTACTTTGTGATCCACGACCAAAACTTCTTGTGAAGCATTGGGATACAAATACCCATTAAAGGAACAAGTATCACAGTGAATATAAGCGTTTTAACAAGTTGAGGAAATGTAGCGATCAAAGGGAATACGAGTGCGAACATGATATTGATTACAGGGTAAACGAATAACCAACTGATTAACATCATTTTCCATACTTTCGGTTTGCTTGTGTTTTGCATATCGTATTAAACGAATCAGATCGAAATTTGTTTGAACAGATGATATTCTTTTTGAACTTGTTTAGCGTCAATGAATGTATCTGAAAGTGAGATTGATGCTTTCGATGCGCGTTTTGATGGTGAGCAGGCTGGGTGTCCACGGGAAAGGTTGATTCACCACGCCGCTGTATTTGTAGACGCAGTGTGTATCGCCATGCCAAGCGGTTAAACGGGGTGTGGGATGGGTTTTTCCGAAAAGTTTGATCTGTTCTTGTTTCCAGGGGATTTCTTGCTGGAGTGCATTCATCAGCAGGGATTGTTCTTGGGAATCGAACAGGAGGGGGTGGTATTGCAGTTGCTCCGTGGAGGGCATTGGTATAGCCATCAATATACTTTGCCTTTGTTGATGAGGTCGGAATAGGCGCTGATGATTCCCTTGGGCTTGAGACCTGTGATAGAAATGTACATGGGTTGACTTTAGGAGAGCCTATATTCTAGAAGTGCAATGATACTGAGGAAGTGTGTTTTGATGGTAATTGTGTGGTTAGATTCGATGAATTTGGTGAAAATTCGATGGAATTTTGGGGGTAAAGCCAAGGAAATGGGTTTGCGTTGCCCTAAGTTCGCGGCATGATTACGATTGAAACGGAGATCGCAGCGCCTGTGGATCAGGTTTGGGCGATGTGGTCTGAGCCACGGCACATTGAACAGTGGAATTTCGCGGGCGACGATTGGCATTGTCCGAAATCGGAGGTGGATTTGCGCACGGGTGGACGGTTTGTATCGACCATGGCTGCGCGCGACGGTTCTTTTGCATTTGATTTTGGCGGGGTGTACGAAAGGGTAGTATCGAACAGCGAGATTGCGGTGTTGCTGGATGACGGACGCAAATGGATTACCACGTTTGAAGCCACTGAGGGCGGGACCAAAGTGATTGAATCTTTTGAGCCTGAAAACGAGAATCCCGAGGAGATGCAACGTGCAGGCTGGCAAATGATTTTGGACCGTTTTAAAGGGTACGTGGAGGCCTCTGTGAAATAATTATGGCCGTTAAATTTTCTAATTGCATTTGGAGTCACGACAGTGCCAAGGAGATGTCGGACTATTACCGTGGCGTGTTTCCGGATTTTGTAATGATATCGGAGAATCCGCTGGCCGTAGTTTACGAGATGGCTGGGTTGCGGTTCATGGGACTCAACAATGGGATGCCTCAGGTTTCGTTTAACGAGAAGATTTCGTTTGTGTTAACGGTGGATACGCAGGCGGAGATAGATCATTTTTGGGACTATTTTGCAAATGAGGGTGTGCCTGGTCAGTGTGGTTGGATTAAAGACAAGTACGGGGTTTCGTGGCAGGTTGTGCCGAGTGTTTTGGGCAAGTTGATGACCAATCCGGAAACAGCGCCGAAGGCGGCTTATGCATTTATGCAGATGTCGAAGTTTGATATCGCACAGTTAGAGGCAGCGGTATCGCAATGATAAACAATGATGATTAGACGTGGAGATGCCAATGATGTAGCGCTTTTGCAGCGGATTGGCCGAAAAACTTTCGACGATACTTTTGGGAATACCTGCACCAAGGAAGACATGCGTGGGGTGTTGGAGCGATATTTTAATACGTCCCAATGCGAGTCGGAGCTAAACGATCCCGCGGATAATTTTTACTTTTTTGAGGAGCAGGGGGTAGTAAAAGGATATATGCGCATCAATACGATTTATGGTTGTCCTTTAGAGGCGTTGAAGTCATTTAACCCAGTTGAGTTGGTTCGATTGTATGTTTTACATGAATATCACGGGATGGGTGTGGCTGATGAATTGATGAATTTCGCGGTTGCGTTTGCCAAAGGAAAGGGATACGATCGGATGTATTTATCGGTTTGGGAATACAACTTCCGGGCGCGCGGGTTTTACGAAAAACACGGATTTGTAAATTCTGGCATTGAGAATGATTTTCCTTTAGGATCAACGCCCCAAACAGATTTGTGGTTTGTGAAGGAGTTGTTGTAGTTTGTTTTTGGCGGGAATGACTGGTATTGTAGTTTTTAGCTAAAAAACGGTGTTACAGTTTGACTGAATTGAATGTCGAGGAATCCGGCCAATTTCAATTTTAGGCTTAATTGCTCTTCGAAATATTTTTCAAAATCAAAGGCCATATTACTTTCAAAGTCTTCTTCGTCTTCATTTTAAACAGCTCTGATTGAGTTTGTGATAATAAATGTATGATACCGCTAAAATCCCAAATACTACCAAAGGGAAAAATGTTTGTCCATTTACTCCGTCAACTGCTCCATGACTAATTGCTGCAAAAATAAAGTCAAAAGCAAATCCAGCATAAGCCCATTCTTTTATCCGTTTTGGAACTTGAGGGATAACCAAAGCTAAAACGCCCAATACCTTAAAGATAAC